>JAEUIF010000400.1 GCA_016795185.1 Planctomycetia bacterium
GAACGTGGGCAACCAGACCTCGCCGCAATTCGTTTACTTTGGCACCGAGTATCATGCCGACGACCTGAGCAAGACGCGCATCCCCATCGAGGTCTTCGGCGCGGGCTTCTTCCTGCTGATCGCCCTGACCTTCGTTGGTCCCGGCCAGGAACTGGGCCGCGCGCTGCAAGCCCTGCCGAACCGCATTGAAGCGTACACGATCAACATCTGCGGCAGCCTGGTGGGCATTGTGATTTTCGCGGGCTGTTCCTGGCTGCAATTGCCGCCCCTGTACTGGTTCCTGCCGTCGGCCGCCGTCCTGGCGTATTTCTTGGTGGTCGTGGCCGTGCCGGAACCTCGGCAGATCGCCTGGGTGCCCCTCGTCGTGCTGGTGCTGGTCGTGGTGCTGTCGGCGCTGACCACCGGCACCAAGCGCGAGGGTGACAAGGTGACGACGGTGCATTACTGGTCGCCGTATTACCGCATCGACTACGTTCCGGAACAGCGCTTCATCATTACGAATCAGATTGGCCACCAGCAGATGGTCCCGCCGCAAAGCCACACGCCCTCTTACGCTTACTCCTTGCCTCATTTGCTGCGCCGCGACTCGGCCCAGGTGCTGGGGCAGGAGGCGAAGCCGGTGCAGAACGTGCTGATCATCGGCGCGGGGTCCGGCAACGACGTGAGCCGGTCGCTGCAATGGGGCGCTGGGCATATTGACGCCGTTGAGATCGATCCGGTCATTCAGCGCCTCGGCGCGGAACACCACCCGGCGAAACCCTACGACGATCCGCGCGTGACCGTGCATCTGGACGACGGCCGCAATTTCTTGCGCTCCGCGCCCGACCAGCACTACGACCTCATCATCTACGCGCTGGTCGATTCCCTGGTGTTGCAATCCGGCTACAGCAATATCCGTCTGGAAAGCTACCTGTTCACGCGCCAGGCGTTCGAGGACGTGCGCCGCGCCCTGCGCCCGGACGGTGTGTTCGTCATGTACAACCTCTTCCGGCAACCGTGGATCGTCAAGCGGTTACATGAAACCCTGGAAGCCGTCTTCGGCGCGGACAACCCCGTGGTCATGTGTTTGCCGTCCCGAAAGACGGTCGAACCCGGCGATGAGATGCGCCAGGACTTCACGGTCTTCTTCGCCGGGAATACCGGACCCTTGAAGCAGGCGTTCGCCCAGCGCCCGAATTTCTCGCTGACGGCCAGCGCTCAGCCGTCGCCGCAATCTCCCAACGGATTCACCACCGACGTGAAGGAGCCGGTGGTGTTCTTCCCGGCGCGGCTTACCGGCTTCACCGAATCCGTGGGCGTGGCCACCGACGACTGGCCGTTTCTCTACCTGCGCCAGCCGATGATCCCCGACCACACCGTGCGCGGCGCGGCGATCATGGGCGGCCTGGCCCTGGCCCTGGTGTTGCTGTTCTTGCGTGCCGGCAGCACAAGTACACCCGCCACGGGCGGCCACGTTGGGCTGCACGCCTCGATGTTCTTCCTGGGCGCTGGCTTCATGCTGATCGAGACCAAGGCCGTGGTTCACATGGCACTGCTTTTTGGCAGCACCTGGATGGTCAATTCGGTCGTCTTCTTTGCCATCCTGCTCATGATCCTTGCGGCCAACCTGTTCGTATTGAAAGTAGGCCCCGAAAACCTGCTGCCCTACTATCTGGGCCTCCTGGCGTCCCTGCTGGCGAACGTGCTGTTGCCCCTGGACTTTTTCCTGGGCATGAATCGGGTAGCACAAGTGACAGGTTCCTGTGCCCTGGTCTTCGCGCCCGTCTTGTTCGCTGGCGTGATCTTCGCCGTGCAATTTCGCCGTACTCAGCAGCCGGATCGCGCCTTCGGGGCCAATATCGCCGGCGCGATGGTCGGCGGCCTGGCGGAGTATTCGTCGATGCTGCTGGGCTTCCAGTATCTGGGGCTGCTCGCCGTGGTCTTTTACGGTCTGAGCCTGGTGGGATTGAAAAGCGCGCCGGAGCCGAAAACAGTACCGGAAACTGAACCGCAACCGGCATAGAATAGAGGCGAGGGAAGTGTGTGCCGCTGTCCGGTGAAGGACGGCATCTGCGTTCAGGAGGTGAGTGCGGCAATTGCCGCGAAATGGCGCGGTTTATGCAAGTCGCAAGGAGTCGGACCACGCCATTCGCCGTTGCCCGTCGTTACGGAACAAATATCCCCTATCCTCGCGCGGCGGTCCTGCCGATAATGCGCCTGACCGGACGACCGCCGAGGCCATTCCGAGGAGGAGACGGCATGTCGAGCAAGACCATCGTTCCGGCGTCGCTCGCCGCGCACGGCGCGGCCGGTGTCGTCTCACCCCAGGTCGGCACCGGCGACGAATACCTCTCCGCGGAACGCTGTCTGGAACTGCATCGCCTGATGGTCCGCGCCCGCGTCATGGAAGAGCGGACCATCAAGATGAGCAAATCGGGCGAGGGCTACTTCTGGATCGGCGGCCCCGGCGAGGAAGCGTTCAACAGCTGCCTGGGTCTGCAAGTCCACAAGGGCGAAGGTCCCGCCTACGATTACCTGAACCTGCACTACCGCAACAGCGCCACCTTGCTGGCGATGGGCATGCCGATGCTCGACGCCATTCGGCAGATGGCCATGCGCGTCACCGATCCGCACAGCCGGGGCCGCAATTTTCCGGGCCACTACGCCAAGCGCGAATGGAACGTGCTGCCCGTCAGCTCGGTCATTGAAGTCCGGCACACGATGGCACCCGGCACGGCGCTGGTACAAAAACGACACGGCGGCGACGGTGTGACCATCGTCACCGGCGGCGATGCGGGCGCGGCCGAAGGAGATTTCGCCAGCTGCCTGATCTGGAGCACAATTCCGGGCCGCGAAGTGCCCGTGCTCATCGTCGTCGCCAACAACTGCTGGGGCATCTCGACGGCGGCATGCAGCGTTCACAGCGAAAAGCGGATCATCGACCGCGGCCGCGCCCACGGCATTCCGGGCGAAGTCGTGGACGGCAACGACCCGGTGGCCAGCTGGTACGCCATCGAACGGGCGCTGAGTTGGTGCCGCACCGAACGCAAGCCCTACATGCTCGAGGCCAAGGTCAGCCGGCTCTACGGACATTCGTCGAGCAGCGGGGCCTTGCGGGTCAAGGGCGAGGTCGATTGCATCGAGCAGTTCGAGAAGAAACTGCTCGCGCTGGGTATTCTCGAACCGCCGCACATCGCCCAGGTCCACGAAACCGCCGAACTCGAAGCTGAAGCCGCGCTCGAACAGGCGCTGCAAGAACCGCAGCCGGCACCCGAGGACGTGGAATTGTTCACGTATGCCGAGAGTGCGGTGGATGCGGTTTATCCGGGGGACTACACGGGGTTGCCTTGATCGCCGATGTCGAGTGCCGTGTTTTTTATCGAGGATGGGGTCCATCGTGCGGTGGCCGCCCGCGAGAACAGCCTGACCGCAATCCCGGCGGTGCTGTTTGAACCGGGCCAACGACCGCGAGCCGTGGTGGTCTATCTGGATGCGTTGTATTCCCCGCGCACTTCCAGCAGCCGGTCAGACCCACGGCACAACTATCCGGCTCTGGAAGCACTCCTGAGTACTGTCGGTGGCCGGGCGCGCATGCCGCCCATTTCAATTCAGCCATTGGGCGCGTCCGGACAGCCGGCCTCCGTGCCGCTCGCACAAGTGCGAATCGTCAGTTAGGAGCGCTGCGATGGTTGCCTCCGTTCCGGTGTTGATTCAAAAGTTGCATGTGGTCCTCCAGCGTTCGTTGGTCGAAGCTCGCAATCTGGCGTTGAGCCGTAATTGTCAGCAGCTTTATGACTTGGCGGACACTTTCGAGATTGTGCCCACGCTGCTCAACCGCTGGCAGGACGCCAATCTGGAAGTGGTCCAGCGCAGCATTGGCCACTATCAGTCGAAATACCCAGGGACGGCTTACGACTACTTAGCTATCCTCGATATGGATGAACAGGAGTTCCAGGCAATCTTTCGTTTGAACGACTGACAACGGACAACCGACCCATGGCCACGCTCGTTCAGGCCGTTCGCATGGCCTTGCACTATGGTGAGGAACACCTCGGCGTTACCGACATTTTCGGCGAGGACGTGGGGCCGCCGCTGGGTGGCGTGTTCACCGCGACGCAGGGGTTGAAGACCGCCTGGAACTCGCCGCTGGATGAACGCGGCATCATCGGCACGGCAATGGGCATTGCCTACGCGGGTGGTCGGCCCGTGGCGGAAATCCAGTTCTGCGATTACGGCTTCAATACCATCGACATCCTGAAAGTCGCGGGCAATCAGCGCTGGGCCGGCGCGGGCAACTTCGACATGCCCATCGTCGTGATGACGCCGTCGGGCTCCGGCATTCGCGGCAGCCTGTATCACTCGCATTCGTTCGAGAGCTGGGCGTCGCGACTGCCGGGCTGGAAGATCGTCATGCCCGCCACAGCGCTCGATGCCTACGGCCTGATGCTCTCCGCCATCGCCGATCCGAACCCAGTGATGGTGCTGCTGCCCAAAGCCCTGCTGCGAATGCGCGGCGAGGAGAAGATTCCCGGCGAGCCCGACGACGAGAACGAACTCAAGGACATGATCGACGCTCCCGTCGGCGACCGCACGAACTGGACCCCGCGCTGGCCCGAATTGCAACCGCACTTCATCAAGATCGGCGAGGCCCGGCTGGCCCGCGAAGGCAGCACGGCCACCGTCGTTAGTTACGGCCGGCCGTTGCCGTTGTGCGTGCAGGCCGCCGACCAGCTGAAACAAGAACTGGGCGTGACCTTCGACGTGATCGACCTGCGCAGCATCTTCCCCTACGACTGGAAAACGATCAGTGCCAGCGTGATGAAAACGGGCCGGGTGCTGATCGTCAACGAGGACACCGAGGTCACCAACTTCGGCGAGCACCTGCTGCGGCGGGTCATCGACCATCACTTCTACGACCTGCTGGCACGGCCGCGCGTGCTGCTGGGCAAGCACGTTCCGGGCATCGGTCTGAACCAGATCTACGAGCAGAACAGCGTGCCCCAGCTGGGCACCATCAAGGAAGCGATGCAGGCGGTCGCGACGGAGGAGGCGTAATCACGATCGTCAAGCCGCGAGCTGGAGGCGAGCGCTGGACAATGAGGCTTGAACCCATGCGCACCATTCGAGAGATTAACCAAACTGCGTTTCGCCAACTGAAGCCCGCCATCGATCAGAACTATCCCTACGGTCGATTCGTGGCTATCGATGGCGGCCAGATTGTCGCCGACTCGGCGGACATCATGGATTTGCAGCGTATACTGGCGGCCCGAGTGAATGACACCAGAGAGGTCTTGGTCGTACAAGCCGGCCACGAATACCCCGAATACTTCGATATCCTTCACGGAACGTGACCATGCAACGTAACGCCTACAAGGGTTCGCCCGAGCGTGCCTGGAATCGAGTGCAGATAGTCGCCCTCGACGGCACACTTTGGGACGGCGACTTTCTGGTCGATACCGGCAATCCGTTCGCAATCGTCCTCGATTCCGCGCGTATGCGGCAACTGAAACAACTGGACGCCCCACCGCTCATCTCCAACTTCGGCACCCTCGAAGGCGGCTGGGTTCAGGTTCGAATTCCAGCGACCCGAATTGATCAACTGCTTCTGGGCTACGGCAGCGATACCGTGGCCGCCGCGTGTCAAAGAAGCAGTGCCGATTTCGCAGGGCTGGCCGGTTTACCGCTGTTGCGGCTGGCCGAGTATGGCGGTGATGCTGGAGCATTCTGGCTGCGGACAGCAGGCCAATCACCTTGATGTTGCGTGTTAGTCGAGGAACAGTTATGGACTTCCGCGTTCCCGAACTCGGCGAGGGCGTCTACGAGGCGGAACTCGTCGATTGGCGCGTCAAGCCGGGCGACACCGTCAAGCGCGGTCAGTACCTCATGGAAGTGCTGACCGACAAGGCGACAATGGAGGTCCCGTCGCCGTTCGCCGGGACCATTGCCGAACTGAAGGCCCAGCCGGGACAGCCCATCAAGATCGGCGATGTCGTCCTGACCTACCACGAACCGGGGCAGGAAACGAAGCCGGGCAAGGCGGAAGTCGCGGTGGCGAGCAACGGCGGGAGGAAAGCAGCGGCCG
This sequence comes from Planctomycetia bacterium, assembly GCA_016795185.1. Lineage (GTDB taxonomy): Bacteria > Planctomycetota > Planctomycetia > Gemmatales > Gemmataceae > JAGVLI01. The sequence goes on from JAEUIF010000400.1 coordinate 6,062, forward strand.
AAGCCGCAACACTGACCACCGTTCGGCCTGCGGCGCTGGAGTCGCGCCCGCAGACGCCGTCGGTCACGCCGCTGCGCGTGGCGGCCTCGCCTTCGGTGCGCCACCTGGCACGCAAGCTCGGCATCGACCTGACGCGCCTGCGGGGCAGCGGGCCGCAAGGCCGCATCTTGCTGGACGATCTGGCGGGCCAGGTGTCGGCGGGCACCCCTGCTAAACCGCCAGCGGTCAAACCCGTGGACTACGGCACGCCGGGCACGCGCGTCAGGCTGGCGGGCATCCGCCGCAAGATCGCCGAGCACATGGTCCATTCAAAGCGGACCATCCCCCATTACAGCTATATCGACGAATGCGACGTGACCGACCTGCTGCGCTTGCGCGAGCAACTCAAGGAACCGCTGGCGAAGCAGGGTGTGAAGCTCACGTACCTCGCCTTCTTTGTCAAGGCGGTGACGCTAGCCCTGAAGGAAGTGCCCATCGTCAATGCGACCCTGGACGAGTCTTCCGGCGAGATCGTGCTGCACGACCGCTACCACGTCGGCATCGCGGTGGCAGCGCCGGGCGGGTTGGTCGTGCCCGTGGTTCACGACGCCGACCAGAAAGACCTGGTAACCCTGGCGCGCGACATCGAACGGCTCAGCTCTGCCGCTCGCGAAGGCAAGAGCAAGCTCGAAGACTTGCGCGGCGGCACGTTCACCGTCACGTCGATCGGCAACGTCGGCGGTTTGATCTCCACGCCGGTCATCAATCATCCCGAAGTTGGCATCCTCGGCGTCGGCAAGATCGTCAAGCGGCCGGTGTTCGACGCCGCCGGCAATGTGAAGCCCGCGGATCTAGTCTATCTCTCGCTTTCTTTCGATCATCGCGTGGTGGATGGGGCCGTCGGTGCGGCGTTCGGCAACGCGGTCATTCGCCAATTGCAGAGCCCGGCGGCGCTGCTGTTGCCGACGGCGTAGGCGACTGTCCCTCCAGAAGCGCCAATTGCTGCTCGATCAGCTTCACCAGCAGCGTCCGATGGCAGCGCTGCGGATTCACGCAGGCCGACGAGCAGAGCAGCGTGATCGTCTTGCCCTCGTGCAGCATGGCTGCCAATTCCGCGATCAGTTCGTGCTGCTCCGTCATCTCGGCCCGGTAACGGCAGGTGAAGGGTTCAAAGCCCATCGGCGGGCCATGTTTGCCGTAAAGCGCGGCGTGCAGCTGGCGGCTCGGTCCCAGGTTGGGGCACCAGGAATCCCAGGTCTCGTCGGCCTTGCGGACGCCGCGCGGCCGGTAACGGCAGACCAGCAATCGCCAGCCGTCGTCCGGCTCGACGGGGTCGTTCCAGCGCTTGGTCTTCAGCGGCATGCCGCGTTACTCGCTTGCCCGTCGCCAGTCAATGAAGTCGCCGACCATCTGTCCCAGCATCTTGCCGAAGAACGCACCCAGGATCAAGCCTCCCAGCCCGCCCCAGAAGATGTAGTAGTCGTCCAATTCCTTGATGTTCTTGCCGAGGAACGCGCCCGCGACACCGCCGAGCAGCATCGAGAAGACTTCCAGGCATTCGGCTTCATACTTCGTCTTGGGCTGCGGCCCGGCGCGCCGGCCCCAGCCGGTCAGTCCGCGCATCTCGAACAGGCCCAGACCCGCGACCGCGCCGCCCAGAAAACCGACGAACGGCGGCCCGTCCACGGTGCTATAGAAACCGAGCAGCAGGACCGCGATCAGACCCAGCACGCCGCCCAGTACCGTGCCGAATAACTCGCAGCGGCCCGCTACCGATCGTGCGGGCAGTTCGTCGTCCAGGCGACATTCCCGGACGATGCTGGTCGCCGCAGGCAACGAAGGCGCCCCAAGCAACAACTCACCGCAATGCGGACACGGCTGATCCACGGCTCCAAGTAGGCTGGGAACTTCGACTATGCGGTCACACACACGGCAGTTGATGGTGGGCATTGGCTGGGCCTCGGTTCGAGTCGGCAGGGGGCCTCCCCAGGTTATTCGCTTGATCGGGGCGGCGGTTGCGGGAATTCAGAAAACGCACATTTCGGCGAGCAGGTTCCGCCAGGCTTCCCGTTCTCTTTCGGCCGTGAACAGTTGCTTGCGCTCAGCGCACGCGTTGGCCAGGCGGTGGTAATAGGTGAACTCGGTGGCCGCCCTGCGCAGCAGGCGGGCCAGGGCTTGCGTGTCGCCGACGGGAAAATAGCCGGGATGCTTCGCGCCCAGCAAGCCGACGTTGCCCGGCATGCGCGAGGCCAGCACGGGCACATCATCCACCAGGGCTTCCGAAATGACGTTGGCCCCGCCCTCCAGTCGCGACGATAGCACCATCAGGTCGCTGCCCGCCAGTATTTTCCGAGCCCGACTGCGCGACACTTCGCCTTGCCAGTGGTAGCGCGGTTCGGCCTCCATTAATCGTCGCGCCCGGTCGGCCATGCGGCAATCCAGCGCCGCGCCCAGGTGTGTTACTCGGATCGGCAGTTCCTTGGGCAAACAGCGCAACGCGAGCGCCGTCCGAAACGGGTCTTTCACATAGCGCAGGTGGCCGAGGACCACGACATGCAGCGGAGCGCCTGGCTGGCGAGGCTCTTTCCGACTGCCGCCCACTGGTTCAGCGGATTGCAGGATCACCCGGCACTTGCGCCGCAGCCGGGGTTCGAGTTCGCGCTTGCCGTATTCCTGGAGCAACACGAGGCGGTCGGCCCATTCCAGGCCAATTCGCGCCGAAGCGGAGCGCTGCATGTCGCGGTAGAGGTCGGTGCCCGTCAGGCACAGGATCAGCGGACCTTTCGGATAGCCCGCACGATAGACGGCCATCGCTGCCCGGCTTTTCAGCGCGTGCAGGGCGATCATCAGGTCGCAGCGAGAGGCAATGTACCTGGTGCCAATGGTGACCTGGTGGCCCAGGCTTCTCAGGATGTCGGCCCAGCGCTGAGCCGTGACGCGGTTGCCCTTGCGGGACTTTGGCGGCGCGGGGCAGGCCAGGAAGATTCTCATGACGTAATTATATGATAGAGCGGGGAAGCAACCGGGCTCGGCTGCCGTACTTCCCGGCCGATTACGACAGGAGAGAACCAATGAAACTACTGCTGTTCTTCGCCGCCGCCCTGTGCCTGCTGACCGTATCGACGGCCGACGCCGCCGACGGCAAACGGCCCATGAAGATCGACGACCTGTTTCGCTTCCAGCGCGTGGCCGACCCACAACTCAGCCCCGACGGCAAGCTGGTCGCCTACACCGTGACCAGCGTGGACCTGGCCGCGAACAAGAGCGCATCCGCCATCTGGCTCGCGCCGACCGACAAGGGCGAACCCCGGCCGCTGACCAATCCCGGCCCCGGTAAGAAGGACCGCCATGCCCGCTGGAGCCCCGATGGCCAGCGGTTGCTCTTCGAGTCGAACCGCTCGGGCGAGAATCAACTTTGGCTTATCGACCTCACCGGCGGCGAGGCCCGTCAGCTCACGAGCATCGCCACGGATGCCTCGAACGCCATCTGGTCGCCGGACGGCCAGTGCATCGCCTTCGTCTCGGCGGTCTGGCCGGAATTCTCCGACAAGCCCTACCAGGAAAGCAACGAGCTGAACAAGAAGCGCAAGGACGAACGCGAGAAAAGCCCGGTCAAGGCGAAGGTCTTCACCCGGCTGTTCTTCCGCCACTGGGACGAATACGTGGACGACAAACGGCAGCACCTGTTCGTGATGCCCGTGCCGGCTGTCGGCGCTACGCCGGCCGATCCGAAGGACGTGACGCCCGGCGACCGTGACGCCTACCCGACTTCGAGTACCTTCGGCGTCGGCGACGACTTCACCTTCAGCCCGGACGGCAAGTATCTGGTGTTCACGGCGGTACCCGAACGCGACGAAGCCTGGAGCACGAATTACGACCTCTGCCGGGTGCCGGTGACGGGCGGCAAGATTGAGACGTTGACCGGCGACAACAAGGCTGCCGACGGCGCGCCGCGCTTTTCTCCGGACGGCAAGCACCTGGCTTACCGCGCCCAGAAGCGCGCCGGCTTCGAGGCCGACCGCTGGGAGATCATGGTTGTCGAGGTCGATCCGAGCGGCGCGTTCAAGAGCAAGCCGCGCAGCCTGACCGATAAGCTCGACGCCTCCGCCGACGCCTTCGTCTGGGGCGACAGCCAGCACCTCTATTTCCCCGCCGAGCAGAAGGGCAGCACGGCCATCTTCGCGGTGTCGCTGAGCGACGCCAGTCCGAAGGTGCTGCTCGAAGGCGGCATGATCGGTTCGCTGTCCTACAGCAAGCAACCGCAGGATACGCTGGTGTTCACGCGGGCGGCGATGAACCATCCGCCCGAGGTCTTCGCCTACTCCTGGACCGCCGACAAGGCCAAGGCACCGGTCGGTGGAACGCAGGGCGTCAATCTCAGCCGGGCCAACTCCAAGTTGCTCGCCGAACTGGACCTGCCGCGCCCGGAGAGCGTCACGGTCGAGGGGGCGGGCGGCACGCCGATGCAAATGTGGATTCTCAAGCCGCCCGGCTTCGACCCGAAGAAGAAATGGCCGGTGGTCTACCTGGTCCACGGCGGGCCGCAGGGTGCGTGGGAAGACGGCTGGAGCTTCCGCTGGAACCCGGAACTCTGGGCAGCGCAGGGCTACGTGGTGGCCATGCCCAATCCGCGCGGCAGCACCGGATTCGGCCAGAAGTACGTCGATGAAATCAGCGGCGACTGGGGCGGCAAGTGCTACGAGGACTTGATGAAGGGCGTCGATTACGTCGAGAAGCTGCCCTACGTGGACAAGGAGCGCATCGCCTCGGCGGGTGCGTCGTTCGGCGGCTACATGATGAACTGGTTCTCGGTCAACACCGGCCGCTTCAAGTGCCTGATTACGCATTGCAGCGTCTGGAACTTCGAGAGCATGTACGCCACCACCGAAGAACTCTGGTTCGACGAATGGGAACACGGCGGCCCGCCCTGGGGCCCGAACCGCAAGTCCTACGAGAAGCACTCGCCGCACAAGTTCGCGGCCAACCTGGCGAAATTCAAGACGCCGATGCTGGTCATTCACAACGACCTGGATTTTCGCTGCCCGATCGGGCAGGGCCACGAGCTATTCACCACCCTGCAACGGCTCGGCGTGCCCTCGCGCATGATTAACTTCCCGGATGAGGGCCACTGGGTGCTGAAGCCGGCCAACAGCAAGTACTGGCACGAAGAGGTCTTCGCCTGGCTGACGAAGCACTGCTCGCCCGGCGGGAAGTGAGCCCTGGCTGACGAAGAAGTTGCTTTTTGACCTTCCGTGCCAGGCCAAGGCGCTTGGCAGGGAGGGTCGAAAACCCCAGTGTTTTGCCACTGCGCGCCAAACGCTTCTTGGCACGGAGTGGTAAAACACTGGGGTTTTTGCCACTCCGTGCCAAACCGCGCGGATTGCACCGACTGCCCTTGAACGATCGCACCTCGGTTTGGCAGACTCCAGATGGTCTATGCACGGCAATCAACCGTTTCGTGCGAACGCGCCCGAACGCATCGGGCATTACGGCCGGCTGCCGTTGTTGTCGCGGTCGTAGTACATGAAGAAGTCGCGCGGGCTGCGGATGTAGGGATGCTGCGGGAATGGGCAGCCACCGCCGCCGCCGTCGCCGGGCGTCGGCAGGATGCCGTTGAACGGCATGCAGGGCCGCATGTCGGGGCCATAAGCGGCCGAACAGGCCGGGCCATAGGGGTAGGTCGAATGCGGGTACGGCATGCACACGGGCGGGCAGCCGAGCGGATACGGCGGCACCGGCGGCGCGAAGTACGGATACTGCGCCGGAGCGGCCGACGCGGCAATGCCCGCGAGCAGCAGCGCGCCGCAGAGCAAGGACGGCTTCATGGGAAATCCTTTCGTGGGAATCGGTCCGTGCGGAAGCCCGCGGGAGCGGCTATCCCGATCCTGAGCTTTCCCAGCTTGACCTGTTACCCACTTTCGGCACGACGCGGCCCGCGCCGGTCGCTCGATTTCCCCGATTGACGAATTCCGCCGCGCGAACGAAGTGAAGAGTCGCAAGGCAGGAAATGTACCGGCGCGCACGACGAGGCCGGACCTCCACGGAAAGAAGTCCGGCCTCGTGCGTTGCGGACAGCGGAGCCGACAAGGTCCGCGGGAGCAGGCTTAGTAGCCGGCCGGGCCGCAGCCGCCCATCGCCGGGCCGCCGCAGCCGGCATTGCCGGGGATCGCCCACTGCATGGTCGGGGAGACGAACACCGGGGCATAGTTGATGCGCGGGCAGCCGCCGCCGTAACCGCAGGAGCCGCCGCCGCAGTTGCCGTTGATCTGGTAGCCGTGGTTCTTGTAGTAGGCCACCCAGTCGATCTTGTCGAGCGCGCAGTAGTAGTTCTTCAGCGCGTCGTAGTAGTCGTGCCAGAAGCGCTGGAGGCGCTCTTCCTCGGGGGTCAGGCACTTGTTGCGGTGGGCGAAGATGTTCCACCAGGGCTGATAGCCGCCGTAGCTCAGCGAACCCCAGCCCGCCTGGGCCATGCCCTGGCTGCACAGCAGGCCGAGGGCGGCACACATCATCATCACGAACTTCTTCATGGCATCTCCTTTGCCTGGTTGGCTCCGTTATCGGCGGCAGCAGTCGGGCGGCGCGCCTGCGGGGGTCGTCGCCGTCATCCCAGTTACCGAGGCTGCCTTCACGGCAAGACTACGGTCATGCGTTCTTGATTTCCCTCAGAAGCACCGCTTCCGGCACACTTAGAATCGGCCGAAACGCAGTCGAATCCCGCACAAAAGCTACGGCCCGCCTTTCCGGTCGCTTTACCTGTTCGGCACGCACGGCAAAGTTTCGCCAGCTTTGCCAGTTGCATGCGGGAGGCTTGCGCCGCTTCTCCGCGCTGCCACGGTTCCAATGCGTTGCGCGAATGGAAATGACCCCGAGCGCAACGGTCCGCACAGCGGACCCTACCACTTTCTGTAGGGTCCGCTGTGCGGACCATTACAGTCGGTTTCAAAATGCTTTAGCGGTGCAGTTCCCGTTCGAGCCGTTCGAGCAATTCGCGCACCCGCCAGCGTTGCTCGCCGAGGTGCAGTTCGCCGTCCTGCTCCAGCCAGTCGCGGACCTTCTTCTCGGCCGCCACCACGGTACTGTGATTGCGATTGCCGAAGTAGCGGCCGATCTCACTGTGAGCCGCCGCTGTGTGCTTGCGGGCCAGGTACATCGCCAGCATGCGCGGATGACTGACCGCCCACGAACGCTGCTGGCCCTGCAAGGCCCCCACCGGCAGCCGTAGCACCTGGCACACCTGCCGGTCGATGTCCGCCAGGTGGACCACCCGCACCGCATGCCGCAGCAACTCGCCCAGCGCTTGCCGGGCTAGTTCGACGTCGATGGGACGGCCGACTACCAAGCTGTAGTGCCGAACGCTGTGCAGCGCGCCTTCCAGTTCGCGCACGTTGCCCCGCAGTTGGTCCGCCAGCAGCCGCAACACTGGGTCCGGCACCATGGGCCCGCCGCGCGTCGCCTTGGAACGGAGGATGTCGAGCCGCGTGACGGCATCCGGTGGCGCGAGGCCCCAGATCGGCCCGCCCAGCAGCCGGTCTTTCAATTCGGGGCTGAACTCCTCGGCCAGCTGCGGATGGCAATCGCAGGTGGCGACGATCTGCTTGCCGTCGGCGAGCAGCGCGTCGAAGGTGTGCAGGAACTCTTCCTGCGTGACTTTCTTCCGCGCCAGGAAATGCAGGTCATCGATGAGCAGCACATCCGCGCCGCGAAACTGCTTGCGGAACGCGGTTAGCTGGCCAAGCTTCATGGCATCGAGAAATCGGCAGGTAAACGCCTCCGAGGTGACATGCGTCACCTGCCATTCGGGGCAAGCCTGGTGCAGTGCCGCCGCAATGCCTTCGAGCAGGTGCGTCTTGCCGGTGCCGACCGGGCCGAAGAGCACCAGCGGGTTGGCGCTGTAGGCGGGCGCTTCGACCACGCTCAGCGCTGCCGCGTGAGCCAACCGGTTGCACGCGCCAACGACGAAGTCTTCCAGCCGCCGCCAGCGGCGCGTTCGGGCCAGCGCGCCTTCGCGCGGTTTTGGCCGCTCGGGCGCGGACACGGGCGTTTCGGCAGTCGGGGTGGGCTGCTTGTCGTCCGCCTCCGTCCGGCGCGCCGCCTGATAGAGTTCCGGGTCGATGGCGAAGCGCACGCGCAGGTCCGGTTCGAGCACGGCCGCCGCCGCCGCGCGCACCGCTTCCGCGAACTTCTTCTCCAGCCATTCGAGGCAGAAGCGATTGGGGACGCCGACGAGCAGTTCGCGGCCGTCCCAGGAAAAGCGGGTCTTGTCGCGGAACCAGAGCTGGTAACGGGCCGTGCCGATACGGTCGGCGATGGCCTGTTCCAGCGCCAGTACCACGTGGCGCTCGCAGGTCTTCAAGGGCCCTCCCGGCGCGCGGTCTCTGCGCGGAGCGCGCGGGTATGGATCGACAGCGATGAGCGGTCCGCGGTCAGGAGGGAAGCCTGCCATCCGGACACATGCTTGGAGGGAAGCGATTGTAGGTCGGGAGCCGCCGCCCTGCCAATCCCTTTCATTCGACAACGCAGGCATTCACGCGCTCGGTGGGCGCAACAGTCGGAATGGGGGGGATTTAGCGAAGGCGCGTTTCCGCGCCCCCATTCTTGCAACGAAGCGTGCCGGGTGGAAATCCTGTCGATTATCGACCGGCCTCGGGCGCTGGGGCGCAGCTGCGCGTCCACAGGTTGAGCAGCACCTCGCGCTCGTCGAACTGCTCGAAGCCGAGCGAGCGATACAACTCCCAGGCAGGTCGGTTGCGGCGGTCCACGGACAGGGTCAACAGCCGGCCCTGGCGTCGCTGGACCTCGGCGATGGCATGCTGCATCAGCTGACGACCAAAGCCGCGCCGCCGATGGTCCGCCGTCACCCCCACGTAGGCCACGTCCCAGCTGTCCCAATCCGGCATCCAGGTCAGCATTAGCACGCCGATCGGCTCGCCCTCATGGCAGGCCAGCAGCCAGGCGGAGGGATCGTGCTGCCCCTGGGAGCGATGGCCCTCGATGATCTCGTCGATGTCGCGGATGCCCGTCAATTCCGGACAGTCGTCCGTCGCCTGGTAGGTGCGCAGCAGGGTTTCGTGAAACGTCTCCGGGTCGTCCGCATAGGGCCGCAAGGAGAGCGCGGTCGCAGGCGAGGTAAGCGTGCCGTCGATTTCCAGCCGCAGATAGCAGAGCGTGGTGACGTGGTCAAAGCCGTTGCGCAGCAGCGGGGGCGACAGGTGCATGTCGGGCGGCGACAGCATGGCCTGGCCGAGCTTCGCGCCACGGCCCTGCAACCAGCGGATGGCCTCGCGGGCCAGCCGGTCCTCAATCTCCGGGCGGTCGGCAAGTTCGAGCACGACCTGCGGCGGCCAGACCAGCCCGCTCGCGCCGGCGGACAGCACGGCGATCATCGAGCCGATGACGTGCCGCTGACGGCGCGCGATCCAGATGCCGGTCGGATCGAGGTCGCCGCGGCGCACCAGTTCCAGGGCCGTCTTGATGCGCCCGACCTGCTCGCCGCGCGCGAGATGCTGAAAGGCCAGGCGAAACGCCTCGGTGCGTTCCGCCGGCCGCGCGGTTTCGATGACCAGGTGGTCCGTCATGGCAAGCGGCCCGCGTCTCCCCACCGATGGCCAAAGGTTTGAGCAGCCTGGAACTGGTT
>JAEUIF010000429.1 GCA_016795185.1 Planctomycetia bacterium
CGGGTGGGGGGCTTTTGGCCTGTTTTATCTCTGAAACAGCGGGGGCGCCGGCCCGCCGCTCGCCTGCCTAGGACTTTTCCATGAGCGAAACCCTGGCGATTTACACCTTTCATCCGCCGGCTGCGGTCATCACCCTGAACCGGCCGGAGCGGCGCAACGCTTTCAGTCGCGGGTTGATCGCGGCGTTGACCGAGGCGTTTCAGCGCGCCCGCGACGACGTGGCCGCCCGCTGCGTGATTGTCACCGGCGCGGGCAGTGCGTTCTGCGCCGGCATGGACCTGGCCGAGCTGAGCGACTCCCTCAAGAGCGAGGGCGAGACCGACAAGGTCTGGGATGATGCCCTGCAACTGGCTTCGCTTTACGACCTGATTTACACGCTGCCCAAGCCGACCATCGCGGCGGTGAACGGCGCGGCGGTGGCGGGCGGCGCGGGCCTGGTCACGGTCTGCGACCTGGCGGTGGCGATTCCCGAGGCGAAGTTTGGCTACCCGGAAGTGCGCCGCGGCCTGGTGGCGGCGATGGTGTTACCTCATTTGCTGCGGCACGTCGGCGAACGGCTGGCCCGCTACCTGTTGCTGACGGGCGAACTGATCGACGCCGATGAAGCGGCGGCTCACGGGCTTATCAACGAGGTGGTGCCGTCGCGCGACCAGCTGCTGGACCGGGCGCTGGCCTGGGCGCGGTCGCTGGCGGAAGGCGGGCCGCAAGCGCTGCGGGCGACCAAGCAGCTGTTGCACCAGTTTTCCCATCAAGCAGTATCGGTGGCCGAAGCGGCCAAGGCGAGCGCCGCGCCGCGGTTGAGCGACGAGGCGAAGCAAGGGTTGGCGGCGTTCTTCGCGAAGCAGCCGGTGCCGTGGGCGAAGGGTTAACCGCGCGCCGGTCGGCGAGGGCGCTCAACCGATGTAGGCTTTGGTGACTCGGCCATCCGTCAGGGCGACATTGATGCGATTCGGCGCGAAACCGGTGGTTGATGGGTAGCACTCCCCATCACTCATCACAACTTGGTAATGAAAGCCGTGCGAATAGGCGATCGCTTCGGCCTCGGTATTGGTCAAGCCAATGAGTGATTCTGCCAGCGATTTGGCTGCTTGCACCAACTTGTCGATATGGGCCTTGGGAATCGCGCGCGATTTGGCAGCGCGGGACTTCAGATCCTGATCGGCGGAATTGGGGTCCCAGTTCATCGATTGAAGTTTGCGGACCATGATCAAGGAGATGCCGCCCATCAAGGACACGAGCAGCACGGTGATCAGCAACTGTCGCGCCACGGTCGGATCCTGGCTTTTCGCGCTGACTGTCGCCAACTGGCAGGGTGACACACAGGAAATGGCGAGCAGCAAGACTCCCAGGTAGAACATCCAGCGCCGATGTCTTTGGCGAACTGCTGCGAACATTGGCTCCTGATAACAGCCGCATTCCGGACATGGAACAGGATCGCAATCGTGTTCCAGGGTTTGTTCGAGTTGCTGGCGAGCCCGCGCGGCGGCCCGATTTTCAGCCCCTTGACCATCCACGAACAGCCAGCTCGTTTCGGAGCTTTGCACCTGACGTTCCATGCGGTACATGTAAACTGCCTGGCACTTCTCGCACTGAACCAGTTTCAGCGCTGCCCCAGCAACGGTGGCGATGTACTCCATCGCGTAAGGGATACCCATGGCGGCATCTCATCGGCAGGAACTTGATGAAGCTTGAATCGCAAGCAGTAATGGGGCAGAGGTCACTCGACGCGCTGCACGCAGCCGCACTGGCGGCATTTGTGGGACTGGCCTTTTTGATCGAGCGGCAAGCGCTCGGTGTGGCCGCAGACGCCGCATTCGACCTGGATGTGCTTGAGCGCTGTGGCGGCGTGGGCCGGCACCATCGTATGGCGGGCCGGCGCGGCGGGTGTATGGCCGTGAACGCAGCCGCATTGCAGGCAACGCAGCTTGCCGGGTTGATGGTCCGCAGGTCCGTGCCGCAGGTGGCCGCAGACCGGGCATTCGATGGCTTCCTCGCTCTCGGACTGCTCCTGCTCCACCAGCGGGGCCAGCGCCGTCACCATCGCTTGCAGATCGACGGGAGCTTCCGACGGCAGCGGCGGCCGGTAGGTGTCCACCGCGCGCAGCGGCTCGGCCGGCGGCTTGACGAGTCCGGGCGCGCTGGCCGGCACGGGCGCGATGCCCTGGGCCGTCGGTCGCGGCGCGCGGATAATCATCGTTTCCGATGCCTTCGCGGCGGCGGGATGCGACGCCGGCGCGGGCGGCGTTGGTTTCGGAGTGGCCGCCGGCGACGGGGTGAACGGCCGGGCCACTGGCGTGGGCGGTACGGCGGGCCTGGTTGGCGGCGCGGGCGTCGGCTTCACCGGAGCGGCGGCGGCGGCGGCCGGCGGCGCGGCGAAGAACGCCGTCGCGCACTCCCGACACTTCACCGATTGTCCCTGGAACTTCTTGGGCACCCGGCCGGTGTAGCCGCAGCCGGGGCAGCGAATGGCGAAGGTCAGCTGGTAGCCGGCGGCGGCAGCGCTGGCGGCCGGCGTCAGACTCGGCGGCGCGGGCGGGGCCGCGGGCTTCGCGACGGGGACCGGCTCGGGCCTGGGCGGCGTCTTGCCGGCCCTGCGCAGCTCATGGACCAGGGCCATGCAGGTCGGGAAGCGCTCGGCCGCCTTCTTGGCCAGCGACCGCGCGATCACCGGCCGGTCGTCGATGGGCAAGGCGCGCAGGTTCGGTTCGGCCTGCATATGCTGCATCAGCAGGGCGCGGGCGTTCTTACCGTCGAAGGGCCGCACGCCGGTGAGCAGTTCCATCCAGCAGATCGCCAGACTGTACTGGTCCGAATGCTGGCTGACCCAGCCCTCGAACGTTTCCGGGGCCGCGTAGATCGGCGAGAAGCAGCCGCTCGTCAGGGCCTTCATGCCCTTCAGGTCTTTGACCAGGCCGAAGTCCGCGATCTTGACGTGATTGTGGACCAGGAACAGGTTCTGCGGCTTGATGTCCGAGTGCTGCAAGCGGTACTTGATGTTCATCAGGTCCAGCGCTTCTGCTGCTTCTTCCATGTAGCGCAACAGCTCGTCGCGCGGGATGCCCGGCTCGCCCTGGACCTCGTATTCCTTGTAGCGGTCCCACAGACTATGGTCGGCCAGTTCCATGACAATGAGGAGCTGGCCATCCACGATGTCGAAGCGGTCCATCGCCAGGATGTACGGATGGCGGACGCCGCGGACGCAGTGCAGCGCCTTCAGCTCCTGCTGGACGAGCACCTCTTCCCCGGTGCCGCTGCGCAGCGAACCATGCACCAGTTTGATGGCCTTGAGCACCCCGCCGGGCGCTTCCGCTTTCCAGACTTCGCCAAAGCCGCCCCGGCCCAGCGGCTCAATGAGCTTGTAGCCGGGGATCGGTTCGACATTGGCTCGGAACTCGATCGGCATGTCTGGCTCGGACACGGGTACGACGCGGAACAGCGGGCAACGTTGCCCACTTCAATCTGACCACGACCCGGCACGATACGCAAGGGTTGACGACAGGCGGGGCGCGAAAAAGCGCCTGCCATCGCCTGCCTGCGTTGCGCGCCGGCGGCTGTCTGTCTTGTATAGCGGCGGAGAGGGCCGATTGCCCACGAGCACGACAACGGCCCAGTCCGTGGCTCATGATCGATGAAAGCAGCGGAAAGGACGAAACGCAGGACCGCGAATCTCTGGGCCTGCTCCCCGAACCAATTGGCTGGGAAGTTGGTAGTTCCGCCTTCAGGCGGTGGAGTCGCTCGCCGCCTGAAGGCGGAACTACGAACGGGATTCCAGGACCGCGAGTCCTATTTCGCCCATTGTGAAAAGTGTTACTTCCGGTTGCACGAAATGCAAGAAAATTATCGGCTGGACGGATTGTGCAAAGCCTTGGGCCCGCCGCCGGCTATAATGCTCGGCATCGCTTTTCCTTCCTCCACATTCGTGGCGTCCCAGATCAACGCCGATGATCGACCAGCGCTGCACCCTGCTCGTGGTGGATGATGAACCGTACATTCTCGACGCGCTTGCCAATCTCCTGGACAAGCACTTCGAGGTGCTGACGGCCGGCTCGGCCGATGCCGCCGAAGCGCTGTTCGCGCAGCGCGAGATCGCCGTGGTCATGGCCGACCTGAAGATGCCGGGCCGCAACGGCGTCGAGTTGCTCGAATGGGTCAAACGGCACTCGCCGCGCACCATTCGCCTGATGATGACCGGCTACGTCGATTTCGAGCAGACGGTCGGGGCCATCAATCGCGGTGAGATTTATCGCATCATCCTCAAGCCCTGGCGGCTGGAGGAACTGGTCCTCATCCTGAAGAACGCCGCGCGCGCCTACCTGCTCGAACGCAGCCACGAACAGCTGCTGAGCGACCTCCAGCGCCTGAACGGTGAGCTGGAAGCGCGCGTGCAGACGCGGACGAAGGAACTCGAAGACGCCGTGCGTCAGCTGCACCAGCGCAACTCGATGCTCGAAAAGCTGTCGCTGACGGATGCCCTGACCGGCCTGCCGAACCGCCGAGCGATGGACCGGGTGGCGGAAGCCGAGGCGCGGCGGCGCGCCCGGCACCCCAGTCCGATGGCGCTGGGCCTGGTGGATGCGGACCACTTCAAGGAGATCAACTCGAAGTACCTGCTGCCCGGCGGCGACCACGCCCTGACCGCGCTGGCACGGGTGCTCGCGGGTTCGGTGCGCATGGAAGACACGATGGGCCGCATCGGCGGTGAGGAGTTCCAGGTCGTGGCCCCGCACACCGACCTAGAAGGAGCCGCCGTGCTCGCCGAGCGCATCCGCTCGCGGGTGGAGCAGGCAGTCATTCCGTACAAGGAAGAGACCATCCGGCTGACGGTGAGCATCGGCTTCGCGGTGGTCGAAGCGCCGAACACCATCACACCGGCGCAGCTGAAAGAGATCGCCGCCGCGGCCTTGCAGCAAGCGAAGGCCCAGGGGCGGAATCGCTGCGTGGTGACGGGGATGGCATGAGGCGATCTCGGTCGTCAGTCGAAATTGCTCCACAATCCTGCCCGCCTCCTGAACAGCCTGGACCAACGAATCCATTTCACGACTAGCTGATAGCTTATGGCTGACAGCTATCAGCTATTCTTGGTTCAGTGCCGTGATCGATTTACCTGTGAAACGGCGAGGATGAAACATGGAACAGCACTGGAATCGCCGCGAATGGCTGGGCGCGGCGGCTTCATTGGCATGTACCGGGACCGGGCGGCCGCTGGCGGACGACGAGCGGCGACTGGCCGAGCTGTTTCGGGACGCGCACCAGAAGCACGGGCTGGCCGCCTTGATCGCGGGCGTCTGGCGGCAGGACGAGAAGGTGCTGACCGTGGCGCTGGGCGAATCGATGACCGGGGTGCCGGCGACGGAAGCCATGCACTATCGCGCGGGCGGTGTGGGCTATATCTGCATTGGCATCGCGCTGCTGCGGTTCGCGGAGCGCGGCAGCCTGCGGCTCGACGATCCGGTATCCCGCTGGTTCCCCAAGCTGCCGCAGGCCGAGACGGTCACGCTGCGGATGCTCGCCAACTGCACGGCGGGCGATCCGGACTATGTGAAAGCGCAGGCGTTTCTCGACGCCGTCCTGAAGAATCCCTTTCGCCAGTGGCGCGCCCAGGAATTGATCGATTTCGGCCTGGCTACTCCGTTGCACTACAAGCCCGGTGCCGGCTGGAATTACTCGCACACCAACTACACCATTCTCGGCGAAGTGCTTCAGCAAGTCGCCGGCAAGCCGATTGGGCAAGTGCTCGACCAGGAGATCAGCAAACCGCTGGGCCTGAAGGAAACCGAGAACCCGACCACGGCCGAACTGCGGTCGCCGGCCCTGCATGCGTTCTCCACCGACCGCGGCATCTACGAGGATTGCACCTACTGGAACCCGTCCTGGGCGCACCCCGCGACGATGACTTCGACCCTGCACGATCTCGGCGTGCTGGCTCGCGCACTCGGCAACGACCAGCTGCTGTCGGAGAAATCCCGGAAGGAACTGAGGGCGCCGACCACGGTCGGCCTGGGACCGCTGCGGAAGGATTTTTACTACGGACTGGGACTCGCCGTGCTGAATGGCTGGCTGGCGCAGAATCCGTCGATCAACGGCTACGGTTCGCTGTTCGCGCACCTGCCCGCGAAGAAACTCTCGGTCGTCATCACCTCCACGCTGGGGCCGAAGAGCCCGCCGAACGTGGCGTACAGTTCGCTGGTGTTCAAGGAAGTCGCGAAGCTGCTGGCGCCCGATGTGCCGTTGCCGGAGACGTTCAAGTAGTCCTTTGTTCGTAGTTCCGCCTTCAGGCGGCGAGTCGCTCGACCGCCTGAAGGCGGAACTACGAACATCGCTTCGGCGCGCTTCATTTCCGCTTCGGTGGGTCGCGGTAATCCAGCGGTGGTTCCTGGTCCTTTTCGAGCAGCGATTGATACTTGCGGCCGGCGAGCTTGCGTTGATACTCATCCTTGGCGGCGGCGATCAGCTTGGGGTCGTGGAACAGGTCCCAGGCCGTGGCGGCGAGGGTGCGGGCCGCGAGGTGCATGCCTTGCCGGCCGATGCTGGTGCCGCCGGCCGCCACCGCTTGCCAGGAATGCGCGGGCGTGCCGGGCACCCAGCAGGCCGTCGAGAAGCCCGCCGTGGGCACCACCCACGACACATCGCCGACGTCGGTCGAGCCCTTGCCGAGCACGCCGCTGGTATCGCGCACCTCGCTGATATTCGACAGCGGCGGCGGGTCGGTCAGCGTGCTCTGAATCCGTGCCGCGAACTTCTGTTCCTCGTCGTTGTAGCGCAGGTCGTTGAGCTTGGTCAGGTTGGCGCGCACCGCCTGGGCGAGCGCGTCGTTGGGCAGCAGTTCCATCGTGCCGCCGAGGTAGATCGTTTCCAGCTTGGTTTCCGTGGCCAGCGCCGCGCCCTGGGCGCACTTCACCAGCCGGGGATAGAGCTTGGCTACTACGTCGGCTTTCGGATGGCGGACATAGTAAAACACCTCGCTGAAGTCGGGCACCACGTTGGGGGTGCCGCCGCCGTAGGTGATGGCGTGGTGGATGCGCGTGAAGTCGGGTGTATGCTCGCGCAATAGCTGCGCGGCGTGGTTGGTGAGTTCGACCGCATCCAGGGCGGAACGGCCCTTTTCGGGCGAACCGGACGCATGGGCGCTGACGCCGTGGAAGCGGAACTTGACGGCCATGCGCGCCAGGCAGGTCTGATCGCCGGCCGTGTTGCCGCTGCCGGGGTGCCAGTGCAGGCAGACGTCGCAGTCGTTGAACAGCCCCGCGCGCACCATGAAGACCTTGCCGGCCCCGCCCTCCTCCGCCGGACAGCCGTAGTAGCGCAGCGTGCCCTTGATCTTGCCCGCCTTGATCTGTTCGCCGAGCGCCAGCGCGGCGGACAGCGACGCCACGCCGAAGAGATGATGCCCGCAGGCATGGCCCGCGCCGACCTCGGGCCGCGGTTGCTTGAACGGCACCGCGTCCTGCGAGATGCCGGGCAGCGCATCGTACTCGCCGAGGATGCCAATGACCGGCTTGCCCGAACCAATGGTCGCGGTGAAGGCGGTCGGGATCTTCGCCACGCCGCGTTCGACCTTGAAGCCGGCTTTTTCGAGCGTATCGGCCAGCAGCGCTGCGGACTGCTTCTCCTGATAGCCGACCTCGGCCCAGGTCCAGATTTTCTTGGCGAGGTCCCAGGAGGCATCAGCGCGGGCGTTGATCGATTGGTTCAGGGCGTCTTTTTGCGCGGGAGCGGGCCATGTTGCAATTGCCAAGCACAAGGCCGACATTACGAAACGCAGCCGCATGGCAGAACCTCAACTGATATGTGACAGACCAGAAATGCTGGCCGTTTCCAGTTCACGTTTGACCTGCATCAAGAAGGGATCAGGGAAGCGTTATATCAACGTCAAGCACCTTGAGTATCGCCTTACCCACAAAAGTCATACGCACATCAGTTGGTGTTTGCGATCGATTGACGATCAAGACCCGGTAGAAGATGCCCTCCGCCCTGCTGAATCGAAGCGAACCGGCCGCCGACGCGGTCTGGCTTGCCAATAAACCTGTCGGCGGTTGGTTTTGTCGGAGGGCTATTAACCCTTCGGATTCGGCGAATTCTCGGTCAGAGCGCCTGTCGCTGAGAACTGCATAAACGTCAACGGGAGCACTCGAGGAAGTAAACTCAATTCGCACGTCCTCTGCTCGATTAAGCAAAAGGTGTAGGGCTACCACGCAAGTGCGTGCTGGAACGACTTCAGTCGATTCAAATGTGTCCCTCGGGTAGTAACGAAAGTACGCAGCTACTGCAAGTCCACATGACATTGCTAGCGCAACGAGCAGGAACTTGCCGATCTCTCGAAGCGGTTTCATCGATATCTCCTCTAACTTTCGCCCCTCGATTTCAGTTCAAGGGCATGGGCGACTGGAGCCGAAGAGCCGCATTGCGAATTACGTCATTCGCCGGCGGGGAGCATCACTTTCACATCGGGTGGGCCCGCCAGCAAGTCGCCCAGTTCGCCGAGCAACTTGGCGATGTGCGCGGTCTTCAGGTGGGCGTCGAGGTCGGGCAGCGTGTTCCAGCGTTCGTAGAGGATGTAGCTGGTGCCGTCGGTGTCGCGGTTGAGTTCGTAGCGCAGGCAGCCCTTCTCCTTGAGCGTGGCCTTGATGGCCGGCACGAAAGCGGCTTCGGCCTTCGGTCCCATGCCGTCCTTGACCTTGAGGGATACCAGCATGGTGAAGGGCTTGCTGCCGTCCTTCACCTTGGCTTTCACCAGCTCGAAGATCGGGTTCGGCTTGTCCTGGGCGCTGGCCGGCGCGTGCAGCGCCAGGGCGAGGATGAAGGCGATGAGTGCGCAACGTGGAATCATGGGTGGTCTCCTGGTGGGTTGAGGTTTAGCGCTCCTGTAGGGTCCGCTGTGCGGACCATTGAGCCCGTGGGTTCATGGTCCGCACAGCGGACCCTACGGAGGTTGTGCAAAGCCGCGAGCGGCGAAGTTACTTCAACTGTTTGATCCAATTGTGAATCAGCTGGACGCCGTGCTGATCGACGACGTTCGACGCGATGTGCGGCATTTGACCGAGGCCGCGGCGCGCCATGCGCTGGTAGATCAGCGACCGTTCGGGGGAACCGGGCGTCAGCACGCTGGCGTCCTTCACGTCGAAGCTGCCGTGATTGGGCCGGGTGCCGACGATGCCCAGGTCTTTCAGCGGGAGCGTGGCCAGCAGCTGGAACTCGGCGTTGCCGCCGCCCCACTTCATGTGACAATGGGCGCAGTTGGCGTGCAGGTAGGCGCGGGCGCGGAGGTCGAGATCGACCTTCGGGTCTTCGTCGTTGTGCAGCCTCGGCAGCTTTTCGGGCGGCGCGGGCAACGGTTTCGAGAAGACGCCGAGATGTTCGAGCGTGCGCAGCTGGTTATCGACCACCCCGCCGTAATCGTGGTCCTTGTTCATCTGGCGGGTGTTGACGCCGAGCGTGAACTTGGCCGGCTGCGTGTGGCAGCCGATGCACTCGTTGCGGCTGGGGAAGTGCCAGACCTGCTTGCGCGTGCCGCCAGGGGCCGCCGCATCCTTGATGGTGAATTCGCGGTCCAGCCCCTTGGCGTCGAGCAGGTCGGCATCCGTCTGGTCATCGTTCCAGACGTAGGTGTAGCCGCGCCAGTAGTCCTCGCCGAATTCCTGGGTGCCCGCCAGCTTCTGGTAATGCAGCAGGCGCGTTTCCAGACGACGGCGGCTCTTCGGGTTGCCTTTCTCCAGTTCGAGGAAGAAGGTCTTCACCATGACGGTGCCGTCGGGGAACTGCCAGCCAGGCGGCGCGCCGGGAGCGGGCTGCGGATAGGTAATGGTATCGAAGTCAATCGTGCTGTTGCCCGGCAACGCCAGGTAGCGTTCCTTGATCGCGCCGTCGGACCAGAGCTGCGCGTTGACCGAATAGGGAATCAGCCCCGGCGCGGGCTTCAGGTCTTTCGTCGAAGCGAACAGGCCGGTCTCGCTGAGCTTGCGCGGGAACGCGGGGCCGGTGGTGGTCACGGGGTTTGGGACCAGGCGATGCAGTTGCCCGCCCATGAAGTCGATCAGGTAGACTTCGTCCTTTTGGTCCTCGCAGAAACCGACCAGGCGCAGCGTGGTTTGCGCCAGTTCGCGGTGGTCGCTGACCTTGCCGGTCTTGCCGTCGTAACGGAAGGCCCAGACGCGGCCAGTGTCGAAGTCGCCGTAGATGTAGGCGCCGGTCAGTTCCTTCAGCCGGTTGCCGTGATAGATAAAGCCGCCGGTGATCGAGCGAAAGTCCGTGTGCGGATGCTCGACGATGGGCTTGAGGATCGGCGTCGGCCCCTTCTTGCGTTCCGGCCGGAAGGGGTGGTCGCCTTCCATGATGCTCCAGCCGTAGTTGCCGCCCTTTTCGATGCGATAGACCATCTCCCAGAGGTCTTGCCCGACTTCGCCGGCCCAGAGGTCGCCGGTCTTGCGGTCGAAGCTGTACTTCCAGGCTTGCCGTAAACCGTAGGCGTAGAGTTCGGGCCGCGCGCCGGGCGTCTTCACGAAGGGGTTGTCCTTCGGGATGCCGTAGCTCTTGCCCTCGTCAGGTTTGTCCACGTCGATGCGCAGGAGCGATGCCAGCAGATCGCTGACGTCCTGGCCGGTCTGCAATTCATCGGCGATGCCGCTGCCGTCGCCGGTGCAGATGTAGAGGTAGCCGTCCGGGCCGAAGCGCAGGCAGCCGCCGTTATGCCCGCCGCTGGGCCATTCGATGATGACCTTCTCGGACTTCGGGTCGAGCTTGCCCGCCTTGACCTCGAAGCGCGAGACGCGGGTGCCCTTCGGCTCGGCCTTATCGGGGTTGTTGACGCTGGTGACGAAGAGGTAGCCGTTCTTCGCGAACTGCGGATGGCAGACCAGGCCGTAGCAGGTGCGGCTTAAATCGCCGACGAGTTGGGTCTTGTCGGTGTTCGGGTCGTTGATGAAGGAGTGAATTTTTCCCTTGCGTTCGAGGACGAGAATCAGGTCGCTGCCGGGCGCGGCGACGGCTTCGAGCGGTTCGTAGAACTTCAGCTTGGGAAACGCCGGTTCGGTGCGAAAGGGCGGCGGCGGCTCCGGCGAGCCCTTGACCTTGGACGTGGTCCAGGGCACGCGCTGGTCGATGCCGAAGGGTTTTTGCTTGTCCTGTTGTGCTGCTGATCGCAGCGAGAAAACCAGCGCCAGGCAGCCGGCGCTGGCCAGCAGCAGGGTCGCAATGCGCATGGGAGAGTCCTTTTGGGGGATTTCTGGCAGGGAGGTTGACACGGCACTTGCGCATCAATTTACAATGTTTGCCGGGAATTGAAAGCGGGTAGTTCCACCGTCCGCCATACTGTTTCTTTAGGCGAGCGGCGGGCGTTAGCCCGCTGTTTACAGTTCAGCTATTGACGCTTCAAACAGCGGGCTGACGCCCGCCGCTCGCCAAGAGTTGTAAACAGCGGGCTGACGCCCGCCGCTCGCCGAACCTCGGAGGTCGATCCATGAAACGCGAAACCTTGCAGGCCCTGGCGAAAGAGTTCGCGGCGGATTACCCGGTGCCGGCCGAGGACTGGGACGCCATCGCGCCCCAGGCGGAACGGTTGCTGGCTGCGGTCGCCAAGCTCGAAGAGTTGCCGTTGTTCCAGGTCGAGCCGCCCGCCGTGTATGCGTGCGCTGTCAAGCCGGGAGAACTGCCATGAGTGATCTGCACTGGCTCGGCGTCGTCGAACTGGCCGAGGCCATCGCGCGCAAGGCCGTCTCGCCGGTCGAGGTCGTGAAGGCTCTGCTAGCGCGCATCGAGAAACTCGACGGCCAGCTGAAGAGTTTTATCGGTGTCTTCGCCGATGAGGCGTTGGCCGCTGCCCGTCAGGCGGAAGCCGCCGTGATGGCCGGCGACAAACTCGGTTCGCTGCACGGCGTGCCGGTGGCGCTGAAAGACCTGTACGACGTGCAGGGTTCGCTGACCACCGGCGGCTGGAAGTTCGCCGTCGAAGCGGCGCGGCGGGATTGCACCGTCGTCACGAAGCTGCGGGCGGCGGGCGCGATCATTCTCGGCAAGCTCAATCTGCATCCGTTTGCCTACGGACCGGAAGGGCTGAACCCGCATTTCGGCAACGCCTGGAATCCGTGGGACACGACCACGCACCGCATGGCCGGCGGTTCGTCGTCGGGTTCCGGCGTGGCGGTCGCTGCTGGACTGGCGCCGATGGGCATGGGCTCCGATACCAGCGGTTCGATCC
>JAEUIF010000671.1 GCA_016795185.1 Planctomycetia bacterium
TTCGGGAAGTCGGGGTGCCGGCGCGCGGCGGGTTTCACCCCCGCTGTCTGGGGTGCAGTCGCGGGCGGTGTGCCGGGGGGGATCACCCCCGCCGCTCGCTGTGGCGTGTCACACGGCGGGGATGAACCCCGCCGCTCGCTGTGGCGTGTCACACGGCGGGGATGAACCCCGCCGCTCGCCCAAATGACAACGGCCCCGGCAGTCGCTGACTGCCGGGGCCGGGTGCTTCTCCGATCCTGACGGGAGTGGATCAGGTTACGAAGAAGTCGCTTCAACGATCCGGGGCGGGGTCGGCGGGTTTGGGCGGTACGCCGGCCGCGTCGGCATCGCGATCGCGCGGGATGGGGTTGTTGTTCACCGGGGCCGCGTCCTGCGCCGCGGCGGTCAGCAGGTCGAGGTTCAGCGCATCGCCGGCGCGGATGGTGACTTGCCGTTGCCGGGTCACGTCCTGGCCGTTCTCCTGCCACTGCGCCTTGATCTGGTAGATGTAGGTCTTACCGGGCGTCAGCGTCGGGGTCACGAAGTCGCGGTCCGCGCCGCGCTGCTGCGTTTCGGTGTCGTCGAACCAGACACGCGCATTTTCGGGCACCCGCAAGCGCAGGCGGGCGATGTTCTGGTCCGCGTCGGCGTTCTGCGGGTAGAAGGACTGGTAGCTGGTGGTCGGATACGAGTAGGTCACGGCCGGGGCGCTGTAGCTCGAATAGTAGCTCGGATAGTAGTACCGGCTGCTGTAGTACGGCGAACCGTAATAGTAGCCCAGCGACGGGTAGTATCCGCCGCCCCAGTTGTACCGCGACGCATACGGATAGCCACCGTACCAACTGCTGCCGTAGTAGCCGGGATAATACCCGTAGCCGTAGTACGGCCGGCCAATGCCGATGCTGAAGTTCCGGCCGCCGACGCCCACCCACTGGGCCTGGCTGGTCTGGGGCACGGACAGCAAAGCGGCGGCAGCGAGCAACGGCGTCAAGCCGAGCAAGAGTTTGCGTCTCATAAGTTCCTCCTTCATCGGGTTCCGGGGACATTCACAACCGATCAACGGAAGTGAATGCAACCGGCGTGCCGGCCGATTGTGCCGACGCAGGAATGGCCGGCAGGTCACCGGGGCCGTCGCCAGGTCAGAAGCGTGCCGAGGGCCACGCCGATGACGTCCAGGCCGACGTCCGGCCATTTGCCGGAGCGATGGCTGTAGTCCTCCAGCAGCCATTGCAGGAACTCGGTGAGCATACCGTGGCCGCAAAGCACGGCCAGGGCCGCGAGTCGCCAGCCGGTGGGCCAGCGCAGCCAGGCGACGGCGGCGGCGAGCAGTGCGTAGACGCTGACGTGCAGGAACTTGCTGAAGGTGAAGAGCGGGGCGACCCATTCGGACTTGCCGTGGTCCCGAAACGGAATGGGGACGACCAGGGCCACGGTCCAGGCGACGAGCAGCAGCAGCCAGAGCAGGCGGCGCGCAGCGGGCGACGGCCACGGGGCCGGTGCGGCAGGGGCTTCCGGGACGGGTTCGGGGGTTGACGACATCGTAGCGTCCTGCTTTCGTGCAAGCGACTTCCTGCCTAACGGCAACGGGGCGACCCTCGACCGCTCATCATAGCCGACCGGCAACGGGCGGGCCACGCGGCGCCAGCCGGGGGAAAAAAAATCACATTATCGGGGCGATGGAACTTCCGCAGGCTGTTTCGCACAGTACAATAGGACAGCACACCGCCCTGCCGCAGCCGGCGAGGCTGCGCACGGCAGACCTGCCGCCATCCCCGCCCGGGACGGGCGGGCGGCGGACATGGCGTTACTGAGCGGGAGAGCTTGGCGATGCAAGCCGACACCTCCAAAGGCAGCCTGGGCAGCATCGGCAATTATACCCTGCTGTCCAAGATCGCCGAAGGCGGCATGGGCTGGGTCTACAAGGGCCAGAACAAGGAAACCGGCCAGATCGTCGCCATCAAGATCGTCCCCACTCCCATGCTCAAGAACGAAGTGCTGCTCCAGCGCTTCGAGAATGAATGGCGGGCCGCCTCCAGCATCGACCACCCGAACATTGTCCGCGCGCTGGACTACTGCGGCACCGGCAGCACACCGTTCCTGGTCATGGAGTACGTGGACGGTGAATCGCTCGGCCAGAAGCTGGACCGCGAGAAGCGCATCAACGAAGCGGAATCGATCCGCATCGTCGGCCAGGTGGCGCAGGGACTGCACCGGGCGCACAAGCTGGGCATGATCCATCGCGACGTGAAGCCCGACAACATCATGATCGCGCGCGACGGCACCGCCAAGCTCACCGACCTGGGGCTGGTGAAAGACCTCGACGCCGAAATGAACCTGACCAAGACTGGCCGCGGTCTGGGTACGCCGCACTTCATGGCCCCCGAACAATTCCGCAACGCCAAGAACGCCGACGCGCGCTGCGACATCTATTCGCTGGCGGCCACGCTCTACCAGATGGTCACGGGCGAGTTGCCCTTCGGCAAGACTTCCGGCCCGCTCGACGCCTGGATGAAGAAGGTCCACAACGACCTGGCCAATCCGCGCAAGCTCGCCCCGGACCTGTCCGAGCGCGTCGATTGGGCCATCCGCCGGGCGATGGCGGCCGACCCGAACCTGCGGCCGGTTTCCTGCCGGGAGTTCATCGAGGATGTGACCGGCCACAGCACCCGCAAGGTGGCCACGCCGACCGATTCCTCGGCCTCCGTGCAGACCGCCGACCTGTGGTACCTGGTCTACAAGGACGACGACGGCACGATGCACACGGTCAAGGGCAGCACCGATGGCATCCGCCGTTCGCTCAAGGAACGGCTGCTCGGCGACGCCTCGAACGTCCGCGCCTGTCGGCAAAAGAGCGGCCCCTTTGAACCGCTGAAGATTTATCCGGAGTTCCGCGACCTGGTCATGTCGCTGACGGGTGCGACCACGCCCACGCCCGCGCCCAACACTCCGCCCTCCAAGGCGGGCACGCAGGCCAGCACCTGGGCGGCGCGGCCCAGTCCCGTCGCCAACAACCGCCCCGCCACACCCAACCTGACCGAGAGCAAGCCACCGCACATCCCGTTGGAAACCCGCGGCTCGCCGGCCCTGGGCTGGCTGATGACCCTGCTGCTGGTCCTCATCGGCGGTGCCACGGCCCTGGTCGCCATCTGGTTGATGAGCGGCAATAAATAACCCCAGATCGCGAGACCTGGAAGGGTCGAGCGAATCCAATTCAAGTCAAGCTGACAGCTATCAGCTTTTAGCTGTCAGCTATTCCTGCTATGGGTGCGCGACAGCCCGTCGGCGACGATCCAACCGCATCGGGCGCACCCAACTTTTCGACAATAATCCACCGCGCTCGCGCATCCCTGGACTGAATCGGGAACGTGCGCTCCCACTCTGGTTCCCAGCGGGTGTTCTTGTTTCGGGAAGCGGATTCCATTCGGCGATGGTTCATCATGGACCGGAACACTCATCTTCTGGCCCCGCGCACGCCGGCCGTGTTTCGCGACCGGCGAACCTGGCGCGACCTCTTGCTGCTCACCGTGCTGGCCTTGCCGGCACTGGCGCTGGCGCGGTGGGGTACTCGGCTGACGCTGCCCCAGGGACTGACGCTGACCGCGATCTGGCTGGGCGTCGTCGCCGTGGTGGTGGGGCAAGGCTGGCTGCCGTTGTTCGGCCCCTTGCTGCGCTGGGAACTGGTGCGGGTAGCCCGACAGCGGCGCTACCTCCTGCTGCGCGCCGGCTACGCGGTGACGCTGCTGCTCTTGCTCGCCGGACTATACGTCGTGTGGACCTGGGACTTCCCGCGCGGCCAGAACCCGCCCGCCAGCGCGCTGACCCGCTTCGCCGAAACGTTCTTCTTCACCTTCATGTGCGCTGAGCTGGTCGCGGTGTTGATCCTGACGCCGGTCTACACCGCCGGGGCCATCGCCGCCGAAAAGGAATGCCAGACCCTGGACTTCCTGCTGGCCGCCGACCTGCATGGCCGTGAAATCGTCCTGAGCAAGCTGGCTGCCCGCCTGGCCAATCTGGTGCTGCTGATCCTGGTCGGGCTGCCGATCCTGAGCGTCACGCAGTTCTTCGGCGGCATCGACCCGAACCTCGTGCTGACCGGTTTCGCCGTCATCGGACTGACGCTGCTGAGCCTGGCCTCGCTGAGCATGCTGTTTTCCGTCCACGCCGCTCGGTCGCGGACGGCCATCATCCTGACGTACCTGGCGGTCGCCGGCTACCTGGGGCTGGGCTGCCTGGCCGCCGCGTTCCTGCCGCACGCACCGGAGATCGCGAGCATCGGCATCGATCTTGAGTTCCGTGGCGTACGGCTTGTCCTCAACGTGCAGAGCGTGACGGATGCCCTGAATGCCGGCAATCTCATCGTCGCGCTGCAAATGCTCGTCGCGGCCCGCCAACAGAACGCCGTGCTGACCGATCTGGTCCGGCCGTTGCTGCGCGAGTACGCGGTCTTCCATGTACTGGCTTCGCTGGGCTGTATGTTCGTCGCCATCCTGCGGCTGCGGGCCGCCGCGACGCCGCCCGTCGCTCGACAGCGGGCAACTCCGACCCTCGAACGCTGGTGGGAATGGCCCCGACTGGACGCCAACCCGCTGCTCTGGAAGGAACTGGTCGTCGAACCGGGCTTTCGCCTGAGCTGGCCCGGCAAGCTGGTCGTGCTGGCGCTGGCGGCGGCGAGCTTCTTCCCCGCTTACGTCGCGCTGCATGCGTATGTCGTGCGCGAACTGGACGTGCCGAACGGGCTCGCCTCCATCGGCCAGCTGTCGGCGGACATCCAATACTGGCTCCGCACCACCGGCGTGCTGGTGGCCTGCGTGACGCTGCTCGCCGTGGCCGTGCGCGCCGCCGGCAGCATCACCGGCGAGCGCGACCGGCAGACGCTCGATTCCCTGCTGACCACGCCGCTCAACCGCGATGCCATCCTGACCGGAAAATGGCAGGCGGCCTTTCTCAGCGTCCGTTGGACCTGGCTCTGGCTGGGCGCGATCTGGGGCGTCGGCGTGGCGACCGGCAGCCTGAGCCTGCTGGCTCTGCCGTTGCTCGTCTGGGCCTGGTCCAGCTACGCCATGTTCGCCGCCAGCCTGGGGCTTTACTGGTCCACGCGCTGCCGCTCCACGCGCCAATCGACCATTGTCACGCTGCTGAGCCTGCTGGGCGTTGCCTTCGGCCACTGGCTGGTGCTGGGCTGCTTCCTGCCGTTCTTCATGTACTCGTCGGGCCGCCGGGATGAGTTTCCCGAATGGATCTACTGGTTCCAGAAGTACGGTCTGACGCCGCCGCTGACGCTGCAATCGCTGTCGTTCCAGCTTTCCATGCTGAAGGAAACGTCGACGGCGAACGTCAAGGGCGTCGGCGAAGGGCTGGCCCAGCTGGTGGCAGCGGTGGTCGGCGCGACCTGCTACGCCCTGGCGGCGTCGTTCCTGTGGCGGCTGGCGCTGCATCGCTTTCGGGAACTGGGCATCGCACAGCCGCTGCATCGTGGCCTGTTCGGCGGCAGCGACAATCCATTCCTGGAACAGCTGGAAGCCGTCCCACTGGCCCAGCCGGTGGAGATGTCGGCCACCGTGCCGGCGGCGAAGTAACGCGGAAACACATGCTTGAATGAAGAGAACGAAGGGCCTGGTGAATCGGACCATGCCAGGCTCTCTTTATCGTGACGGCTCCCTTTACCGCGAAGGGTCTCTTTACCGCGTAGCGGTTGTACTCCACAGCCCAGGGTCGCGCAGCGCACCCTGGGTTGTCGAGATGAACTGGGTTCGTATACCCCGAAGGGGTTTGACAAGGCAGGCGATCACGGTTTGTACAACCGCTTCGCGGTAGACGTATCCATCAATCGCTCGATTCCCAGGGTGCGCTGCGCGACCCTGGGCTGTGGAGTACAACCGCTTCGCGGTAAAGAACTGTCGTGCGGGCAACGACCCGCTTCGCGGTAAAAAACCGCTGTTTGGGTAACGCCCCACTCGGACCAAACACCTGTAAGCGCTCGCCCCCCAAATATGCGATAATCCCCGCAGCGGCCCGATAGCTCCCGATGGGCGGCTTCAGACAGCAAAGGACTCCTCCATGCTTGAGCTGCTGCACCAGCGCCGGCCCGGCCTGAATCGGCTGCGGCGGGCCTGGTATCTTCAGCTGGCGGCCCGCCCGCAGGCCAAGCTGATCGCGTGGTGCCTGGTCGTCGTGGCCCTGGCGCGCTGGGGCTGGGACTTGCCGTCCTGGCTGATGAACGCGCTCTGGGCGCTGCTGCTGGTGGGCACGGGCATCGCCGTGCAGCGGAATGCCGCTGCTGTCTTCGGCCCGGTGCTGACCTACGACCTGGTGCGCACCGCCCGGCGCGGCCGCCACATCTGGCTGCGCATTGCTTATGCCGGCGTGTTGCTGGTCATGATCTACCTGGTCTGGACCAGCTGGTTCTCCGTCCAGTTCACCAGCATCGCCGATGTCTTCACGCGCGTCGAGCTGCCGCTGGGCCTGGTGGCGGAGTTCGGCGAGGCGTTCTTCTTGAACTTCCTGGCCGTGCAGTACGCGGCGATCTTCCTGCTGACGCCGATCTACACCGCCGGGGCCATCGCCGAAGAAAAAGAACGCCGCACGCTGGAGTACATGCTGTCCACCGACCTGCTCACGCACGAGATCATCCTCGGCAAGCTGGCGTCGCGGCTCTCCAGCCTGACTCTGCTGGTGCTGGCGGGCTTGCCGATCCTCAGCCTGATGCAGTTCTTCGGCGGTGTGGACCTCGGTCTGCTGCTGGCGGGCTTCACCGGCACGCTGCTGACCATGCTCAGCCTGGGCAGCCTGAGCATCTACATGTCGGTGCGCGAGCCGCGCACCCTGGACGCGGTTTTCTGGACCTACTTCTACGCGGGCGCGTATCTGCTTCTCAGCGCCTGCATTCCTGTCGTCAACTGGGGCAACATCGGTTACGTCCTCTACGAACTGGGCCAGGCGCGCGGCGGCGCGAGCGTCGGCTCGGTCTTGCTCGGCTTGCTCGGCAACTTCGCCCTGTTCCACATGGTCTTCTCGATCTGGATTTGCACCCACGCCATCCGCCGACTGCGCCCCGCCGACCAGCGCGAGGTGCCGATCCTGGCGGCGCATCGCCATCGCGTCGGGCTGCTAAGCAACTTCCCGCCGCGCGTGCGCCGGCCGCGCCTGGCGGACCGCTCGCCGCTTTTCTGGAAGGAGCTGCACGCCGAGCCGCAGATCGGCTCGCACCGTCTGGGCGCGTACCTGATGTACTTCTTCCTGGTGCTCGGCTGGTTCCTGGTGGCCTTCGCGGTGCTCTACCTTTGGCTGAGCACCGGCTGGAACCGCTACATCGACGAGACGCCCGACTTCGCCATGCTGCGTACCCTGGCCAACGGCTACCTCGCTCCGACGCTCAGCATGCTGGGCTGCGCCGCCCTCCTGGTGGTGGCGCTGACCGCCGCCGCCACGGTGAGCCGCGAGAAGGCGCAGCAGACGCTCGATTCGCTCCTCACCGCGCCGTTCGCGACGGATCAGATTCTGCTGGCCAAGTGGGTGGGCAGTGTGTTCAGCGTGCGCGCCGTGTGGTGGTGCGTGGGCTGTCTACTGCTAGTCGGCCTGATCACCGGCGGCATCCATGTGCTGTCCGCGCCGCTGTTCGTGCTCAGCTGGACCGCTCAAGCCGCGTTTGTGGCGGCCATCGGCCTGTGGTTCTCGGTCCAATGCGCCAGCACGCTGCGGGCGACGACGCTGACCTTCGGCTTCGCGCTGGTGCTGGTCGGCCTGGGGCCGATCGCGCTGAGCCTGTTCGTCGCCGGCAACGGCCATTACTGGATGTCGCACGCCGCCGCCCGGCAGTGGGCCGGCATGATCGAAGCGGCCCTGGCCCCGCATCAGAACCTGATGACGCTGGTCTTCCCCCACGGCGGCCTGTCGGCGGACAGCCCGCTGGTGCTGCGAGAGCTGCTGGCCAGCATGTTCGCGCCGCTGATCTACGGCGGCGCGGCTGCCCTGCTCTGGCTGCCGCTCCGCCGCCGCTTCCGCCAGATGGCCGGCCGGGTCGAGGAAACGCCCGCGGACCGCCAACCGCCGGCCGAACTGGTTCCGCCGGTGGCGCAGCCGCTGGCAGGCGTGGTGTCGTGATGCGGTGCTATCGGCGGCGTTCGTCGTTCCGCCTGCGGGCAACGCTTGGGTGCCATGCCTACGGCTTTGCGTGGGCATGAGAAGCTTGCGACACTTCCATGCCCACGCAAGGCCGTGGGCATGGCACCCAGACAGGCTATTGATGACGCAACCGATTCGTGGTGCGTACGCTAGCGCCCAGGATGTTCCCCATGTCCGCCATCATCGCCCGATTCAAGCGGTGCAACGCCTGGACCTGGCTGGCTCGCAGTCTGGCCTGGGACGAGTTGTTTTTCGGACTGATCCTGACGACAGCCGCGCTGGGCCTCGCCTGGCTCGGCAGCCAACTTCCCGCCGCCGGCCAGTGGACGCTGGCCATTATCGTGACGGTGCTGCTCGCCCTGCTGCTGGGCCGGGGTGGGGTCCGCTGCTTCGGCCCGCTGCTGCTCTATGACCTGATCCGCGTGGCGCGTCGCCGGCAGCACGTCTGGCTGCGCTGCCTGTACGGCGGCTTGCTGCTGGCGGGGTTCGCGTTTGCCTACATCACCTTCGTGCTGGAAGAACACGGCTCCTGGCTGGGCGTGTTTTCCGGCTTCACGCTGCCGAAGGAAGTGCTGCGGGAAAAGATGCCGGTGCTGGCCAACCGCGTGTTCGAGTCCTTCCTGATCCTGCAATTCCTGGCCATCTATCTGCTGACGCCCGCCTATGTCGCCCCGGCCATCGCCGAGGAGAAGGAACGCCGCGGGCTCGACTACCTGTTCGCCACCGACTTGCGCAATCGCGAAATCGTCCTCAGCCTGTTCGTTTCGCGCACCGCCAACCTGCTGCTGGTGCTGCTGACCGGCCTGCCGATTTTCAGCCTGCTGCCGTTGCTGGGCGGCGTCGAACCGGGTGCCGTGCTGGCGGGCTTCGCGGCCAGCGCCGCGACCCTCATCAGCTTGGCCGGCTGGAGCGTCCTCTGCTCGGTGCAGGCGCGGCGGGCGCGCACGGCGGTGCTGTTCGCCTACCTGGGACCGCTGGTCTATCTGCTGCTGTCCGCCGGCTTGTGGCAGTGGTTGGTCGAGCCGCGTTATGAGGTGACATGGATACATCAAAGTATCATCAGCCTGGCTACTGACCCTGATTCACAACCCGCGCCATTGCCAGCCGAGTCTAGGTTGCCGACACTGTCAACGCTGGAAACCCGAACCCAACAGTTCGGCTTGGGCAATCCCTGGGTCGTCTGGCATTTTGTTGACTATCATCAAAGGCTTGGTGCGGGTGAGTTTAACCAACTTCTGGCCAATGCCCTGCGACCCTACACCCTTATTCACAGCCTGATCGCCCTGGTCTGCCTGACGTGGTCAGTCCTGCGATTGCGCGCGGTGGCCCTGCATCAGACCGGACGGCCCGACAGGCCCCGGCCGAAGCCGCGCGAGCTGTTCTGGACCGGCATTCGCATTCGCCGCCCGGCGGTGGTCCGCTGGCCGCTGCTCTGGAAGGAAGTGCGTTTCGGCGGCAGGCCCTTCCGCTGGTTCAGTCGCGGCGCGTTGTATGTCTTCTTCGTGTACCTCGGCTGCTTGCCGTTCTTGCTGGTGGCCTACCTGGCCTACCCGGAGTGGTTCGCGGCGCGTTCGGTCATTCCGGATTGGCTGGAGACGGCCGGTCGCGAAAGCGGCCCCGCCCTCGCTTACCTGATGCTGCTGGGCGTGGCCATCCGCGCGGCGGGCAGCGTCAGCGGCGAGCGCGAACGCGGCAGCCTGGACGCGCTGGTGCTGGCCATCGAAAACCTCAATTCCGTCCTGTTCGCCAAGCTGCTCGGCAGCCTCTGGAGCGTGCGCCGGCTGGGCCTGCTGCTGCTCGTCGCCTGGTGCGTCGGCTGCCTGCTGGGGGCCGTCGGCAACGGGCTGGCCCTGGTTCTGGCCGTCGGCCTCTGGCTCGTTTATGCCGTGTTCATCGCCTGCGTCGGCCTGTGGTTCTCGGTCGTCTGCCCGACGAGCCAGCGCGCCTTGCTCTGGACCGTGGTCACGGTCGCGACGGCCTTCGTCGCGCATTGGATCGTCTGGATGGGCTTTTACGTGGTGTCCAACCTGGTCCAGGATGCGCCCGACGCGGAACTTGCGCAGCTGTGCAACAGCTTCGACTTGACCCCACCGCTGGCGTTGCGCGCCTTCACTTCCCACACGAACAACCCCGCCCTAGCCCACGGCAATCACCGCGAACTAAGCTTGCTGGCCTTGCAAGCCCTTCTATTCCTCTGGGGCGCCGTGCTATTCTGGACGCTGGCCTGTCACCGCTTCCGGCTGCAACTCGGGCGGTGGACGCCGCGCCCGCAGCAGCCGGTACGGTCCAGCCCGCTGGAATTCACCTGGAACCCGGAGAGCGGCGGTGTCCCCGAATCAGCCAGTCTCACCGGACCCACCTGACCTGGCCGCTCATCCACCGCAGTTGCTCTTCGTCACCGGCAAGCTGGCCGAACCGTCGCTGCGCCGACTGCTGGCCGACCTCGGGCCGCGCGCTCATTTTCGCCCGTGCGTGGCGGTGCTGCCCATCAGCGTCGTGTCGCTGGCGACCACTGACTGGATCGCCCGCCACCTGCCGCCGCAACTCGACATCGAGAAGGCGATTCTGCCGGGCCTCTGCGCCGGGCCGCTGGCCGCGGTCGAAGAGGTGCTGCGCGTGCCCGTGGTGCGCGGGCCGGCGGACCTGCGCGATCTGCCGGAGTTCTTCGGGCTGGCCGGCAAAGCGGCGGCGGGCCTCGACGACGAACCGCACGACATCGCCATCTACGCGGAAATCAACCACGCGCCGCGCCTGACGCTGACCGCGATCCTTCAGCAAGCACAAAACTTCCGCGATGCGAGCGCGGATGTCATCGACCTCGGCTGCGATCCCGGGACCACCTGGGATGCGGTCGGCCCGACAGTGCGTGCCCTGCGCGACGCCGGGCTGCGCGTGTCCATCGATAGCTTCAATCCGGTGGAAGTCGAGCAGGCGGTGCGGGCCGGCGCTGAACTGGTGCTGAGCGTCAATAGCAGCAACCTCGATGCCGCCCGCGATTGGGGCTGCGAGGTCGTGCTGCTGCCCGACGAACCCGCGACCCTGGGCGGGCTGGATATCAGCGTTGAGAAGCTCACCGGGTGGGGGGTGCCGTTCCGCATCGATCCCATCCTGGAGCCGATCGGTTTTGGCTTCGCGGCCTCGCTGGGTCGCTTTCTCGAAGTGCGGCGGCGCTATCCGCAGGCCGAACTCTTCATGGGCGTCGGCAACCTGACCGAGTTGACCGATGTGGATTCGGCCGGCGTCAACGTCATGCTGCTGGGCTTCTGTCAGGAAGTCGGCGTGCGCGGCGTGCTGACGACGGAGGTCATCAACTGGTGCCGCAGCAGCGTGCGCGAGCTGGCCCTGGCCCGCAAGCTGGTGCACCGTGCGTGTACCCAGCGCGTGCTGCCCAAGCGCCTGGCCCCGGATTTGGTGATGCTGCGCGACCCGAAGCCCCGTGCCCACGGCGACCAGACGTTGCGCGAACTGGCCGCCAACATCCGCGACCGCAACTTTCGCCTGTTCGCGGAGCGCGGCTTGCTGCACATGATGAACGGCTCCGCGTACCGCCAGGGCGTCGATCCGTTCGCCCTGTTTCGGCAATTCCACGAGCAGCAAGCCATCGACCCGGCGCACGCTTTCTACCTGGGCTACGAGCTGGCCAAGGCCGTTACCGCGCTGACGCTCGGCAAGGAGTACGTGCAGGACCAGGCGCTGAGCTGGGGCCTGCTGACCGTGCCGGAGGAGAGCCATCGCGCTATAATGAAGGACGATGCAGGACAAGCGCGCGATGAACCCGGAGATGTCAACCGCTGAGCCGTGTCTTGCCACGGGAAGTTTTCCCGTGGTCGGGGCCGCAGCGCCGCCGTTGGTCGAGGAACTGCATCCCGCTCCCGATCCCTGGCAAGTCGCCCGCCGCCTGGCTGCCCGCCGCCACCTGCTGTTTCTCGATTCGCGCGGGCTGACCGACGGCCAGGCCAGCTACTCTTACCTCCTCGCGGAACCGTACTCCTGGCTGCAAGCACGGCGCGGGCAAGTCTGGCTCGACGGCCGATTGCTACCGACCACCGATCCCTTCGCGGCATTGCAAGCGCAGCTCGCCCGCTGGCAGGACGAGGCGCTGCCGGGCTTGCCGCCGTTCCAGGGCGGCGCGGCGGGACTGTTCGGCTACGACCTGTGCCATCACATCGAACGGCTGCCCCGGCCGCGCTTCGATGACTTCGAGGTGCCCGACCTGGCGCTGGGCTTCTACGACGTCGTCCTGGCCTTCGATCATCAAGCGGGCCGGGCCTGGCTGATCTCCACGGGATTTCCCGAAACCGACGCCCACAAACGCAGGCAGCGCGCCGAGCAACGGCTGCGCCAGTGCCAGCACTGGCTGCGGGCGGAAGCCATGCCGCCGGTGCTGCATGTCAACGGCACAATCGAACCTGCCCTGCGGGTGCCGGTGCCCCAGGTGCTGCCGGGCCTGTGCAGCAACTTCGACCGCGCGTCCTACCTGGACACGGCGCGACGCGCCATCGAGTACGTGCATGCCGGCGATTGCTTCCAGGTGAACATTGCCCAGCGGCTGCTGCTGCCCGCTCAGTGGCCCGCGCTGGAGCTATACGGCCGGCTGCGCGAGCGCAACCCCGCGCCGTTCGCCGGCTACTTCGACCTGGGCGAAT
>JAEUIF010000556.1 GCA_016795185.1 Planctomycetia bacterium
CCTCACAGCAGCAGGTCTTGCAGGTCGTCCTCGGCGATCTTGTTGGCCAGCGTGCAGCCAAGCATCCAGCCGCCTTGGCTGTTCTGCGTGGCATGCACCACGCGGCCGACCAGGGTGTGCGACAGACTTTGGTCCTGCTTCTTCTTTTCCAGCTCGATGACCAGCAGCGTGCCTGGCTCGAAGCGGCGGGTCAGCAACAGGCCGATGCTGCCCGACGACAGGTCGCGCACCCGCGCCGGCCAGGGATCGTCTTTC
Organism: Planctomycetia bacterium; assembly: GCA_016795185.1. GTDB lineage: Bacteria > Planctomycetota > Planctomycetia > Gemmatales > Gemmataceae > JAGVLI01. The sequence continues at coordinate 256 of JAEUIF010000556.1, forward strand.
ACGGAAGCCACCGACCGGCAGTAAGCTTCCAGGCCGACGGGCTTGCGCTTGGAGGATTCGCTGGCCTTGACGTTCTTCTTGCTGCCACTGCCCGGCCGGCTGATCTTGCCCTTGCCCTTGGACGGCTTGGTCTTCCGGCGCCAGCCCATCCATTCCAACACCGACCAGAAGAGATTGGGCCGTCGCGGCATGCTCGCCTCGAATAAGTCGTTGGCACAGGAACGCTGAAATCCTTTCCAAACAGTAAGCCATTCCTGATCGGCAGTCAAATGCCCCGTCCCCCGAACCGCCCGTGCGCAAGCGTGAACGGGGAGCGATTACAGCCGATGGCGGGGCTCCGAATGGCTCGTTCCGGCGGCTCACTGCCCGCAGACAATGAGTTCAACCCTGGCCAAAAAGCATCGTATCATGAGTGAATCCGATGTCAAGCATGGGCCGAGCAAAGTTTCCCCAGCACGGGCCGCGGCGCGCCGCGGGACGTTCGGGCAGCCGCTTGACTCCAGCGCGGTTATGAGTCATGCTGTTTCCAACAGGGTTTTTGCCTGGCAAGAACGCGGGCCGGCGTGCGCGAACGGCCTCCCATCCAGCCGGCCGGCGCGAGGAATTCCCGAGATGGACAAGACCGAGCAGCTCATCGCCAAGACCGAGCGCCTGCTCGCACAGATCGAGACCTTGCAAGCCACCATGCAGCAGGTGCAAAGCGAACTCCGCCAGCACACCCAGGACCTGGCCCTCCAGCTGACGCACGTCCGCAAGAAGGCCCCGGAAACCAAGCAGATCCGCCCGCTGACGACCGCCGAACGCCGTTCGGCCCCGCGCCGCAAGGGCAACCCCATCTCGGTCTACATCAACAACGGCAGCCCCGACGCCGATCCCCTCGAAGGCTGGGTCATGGATCGTTCGAGCGGCGGCTTGCGCCTGCTGGTGGATGAGGCCATGCCGGCGGGCACGCTGCTCAGCGTCCGGCCCGTCAAGGCCCTGCCGCACCTGCCCTGGATTCAGGTCCGCGTCAAGAACTGCTTCCCCGAACGCAAGAGCTGGAGCCTGGGCTGCCAGTTCCTGCACAAGATGTCGTGGGAAGAGTTGCAGCACTTCGGCTAAAGCAGCCTGCCACGGAGCGGTGAGCGAGTCCATATACTGACCGCGTGTCCGCATCTTCCTCACCGCACGCCGAGGACCAACACCGTGAACAAGTTGCTATTCGCCGGGCTGCTGCTGGCCTTGCCGACCGTGGCCCAGGCTGCCGTGAAGACTCAGCCCGTGACCTACCAGTACGAAGGCACGACGCTCAAGGGCTTTCTGGCCTACGACGACGCTTCCAAGGAAAAGCGGCCCGGCGTGCTGATCGTCCACGAATGGTGGGGCCTGGACGACTACGCCCGCAAGCGCGCCGAGCAACTCGCCGGCCTGGGCTACGTCGCCTTCGCCCTCGATATGTACGGTGAGGGCAAGACCACCGAGCACCCCAAGGAAGCGGGGGCGATGGCCGGCGAGGTGCGCAAGAACGTCAAGACCTGGCAGGGCCGGGCGCTCGCGGGCCTGAAAGTGCTGCAAGACCACGAACTGACCGACGCCAAGCGCATCGCGGCCATCGGCTATTGCTTCGGCGGCTCCACGGTCCTGCAACTCGCCCATGCCGGCGCGCCGGTACAGGCCGTGGTCAGCTTCCACGGCGCGCTGCCGGTGCCCGACGACGACCAGGCGAAGGCCGCGAAGGCCAAGGTCATGATCTGCCACGGCGCGGCCGACTCGTTCATCGACGAGGAGACGATCAAGAAGGTCCGCGCCGCCTACGAGAAGGCCGGCGTCGATTACCAGCTGATCTATTACGGCGGCGCGCAGCACAGCTTCACGGTGCCCGACGCCGACAAGCGCGGCATCAACGGCCTCAAGTACAACGCCGCCGCCGACCGCCGCTCCTGGGCTGACATGCGCGGCCTGTTCGACGAGCTGTTCGGCAAGACGAAGTAGCTCTGCCTGGGTCCGCCACTCCGCCACGCGGAAGAGTGGCGGACTCTGTGGCACTTTCCGCTGGCTCTTGACAGCAGTCTGACGCCCGCCGTTGGTCAAGAATGTAGCTAGCCCGCATTTCTCACCAGAATAAGGAACCGGCTTGCTTCCGGAGCGTCAAGTGATTGTAGCCGCAGTCAC
>JAEUIF010000588.1 GCA_016795185.1 Planctomycetia bacterium
TCGCGCACCACTCTTTCGGCGGCCTCGGGCGGCACGTTTCGCACGTCGGCCACCGCTTGCACGGCCGAGCGCGTGATGCCGAGCGGTGCCGTCAGGGTGCGGAAGTCGGCCAGGTTCAGCTCGTCGCGCTGCTCGCGGAGTCGGTGCGTCAGTTGTTCGACCATCGACCGCCCCTCGTCGCTGGTGAAATCGATCCGCGGATTCACGAGCATGACCACGGTCGGGCCGGATAACCCTTCGGGGAAGTGCGCTTGCAGGACCGCCGCGCCGCGCACGCTGGGGGCGTCGGCGGGCAAGCTGCGCACGATATCGTAAGTGAGGTGCCGGCTCAACGGCAGGGCGGCGACCGCGAACGGCAGCATCAGGAGCACGGCCGTCAGCCAGATGGTGCCCGGCCGGCGCAGGAGTGATTGCCCGAGCCTTTCCCACTGACGATGGAAACCCTCGCTCTGCAAGAACCGTCCCCACCGGCCGACAGGCGGTGCGGCGGCGTCCTTGACTGCCGGCGCGGGCCAGAACGCCCAGCGGCCAAGCAGCCGTAACAGCGCCGGGCTGAACGTCAGGGACGCCAGCAGCACCAGGGAGAGGCTCAGCGGCAGCGTGTAGCCGGCTTGCCGGAACTTGCCGAAGTCGGCGAAGACCATCATGCCGATGCCGCAGACCACGGTGGCGGCGCTGGCAGTGAGGGCCGCGCCCACTTGGCCCACGGCACGGGCCGCAGCGCCGCGGAAGCTGGCGCCGGCGTTGACTTCTTCCTGATAGCGGGCCATGAGGAACAGGCAGTAATCGACCCCCGCGCCATAGGTCAGCACGGTCAAGTAGATCTGTACGCCTTCAAATAGCGTCATCCAGCCAGCGCCCGCCATGATTGCCAAGAGGCTCAGGGAGATTTGCACGGCCAGGAATACCGTCGCCAGCGGCACAATGGCCAGCAGCGGCGAACGGTAGATCGCGACCAGCAGCACGATCACCAGGACCACCGTCCAGAACTCGGTCGCGTCGGCGCTGTGCCGCTGCGCTGCGGTACGGTCGCGGCCCACCACGGCGCTGCCCGTCATGGAGATGTCGAGCCCGGCGGGAATTTGTCCCTCGGCGCGCAGGTCGGCAACGACTTGCTCGACCCGCGCAATCAGCGGCCGGTTCTGCCGCGAGAGAAACTCGGTGGTCAGTTCGAGCAGCACCAGCCGGGCCAGGCCGTCCTGGCTGACCAGCAGGCTCCCGATGCCCGGAGAATTGGGCGTGCGGATGCGTCCGATGATGGACTTTTTCGGCTCTGCCGGAGGGGCGGGCTCTGCCCCCAAGGGCGGGGGGTCTTCCGACAACACGAACTCGAAGGCCAGGCCGCCGTCGGCCTGGGCCAGTTGCCGCAAACGGGGTTCGAGATGTCGTTCGATGAAGGTCTTATCTTCGGCCAGCAGCTCGCGGTCGCTGCTCGTCCGTTCCAGCACCAGCACGATGCTGCTGCCGACCTGCTCGTCGGGAAAGGCCCGGGCCAGCAGTGCCTCGGCCTGGCGGCTGGGAGCGCTCTCGGGCAGCAGGGCGAATTCCTTGTCCTGGGCCACCGACTCCCAGGGCGGCGCGGCCAGCCAGACCGCGCCGAGTACCGCCAGCCACACCACCAGGACCACGGACCAGGTCCGCGTCACGAGCCTACCGAGCGCTGGAAACATCTTTCGCCGCGCTGCCTCCTGTCTTCGGGGCCGGATAGCTCTTGCGGAATTCCGCGAGGAACTTCCGGTAGTCGGCGGGCGGCGCTTCAAACGCCGTCAGCCGGAAGAGGGAGAGCAAACGCCGTTCCTTTTCCTTG
>JAEUIF010000593.1 GCA_016795185.1 Planctomycetia bacterium
CGCCCAGGGCGGCGAAGATCGGCAGGCACGACATGACATTACGGCTAACCTCGATTTCCAGCATCAAATCCGGCGGCGGATCCACGCCCAGGACGATTTCGAGTTTGCCGCGCATGCGGGGTTCATTGATTACATAGAAGCAATCGTCCGGCTCCACGGCGCGTTGCAGATCGTCGCGCCGGCAAGTCATCTCCCCGCATCCCCGAATGGGTTGATCGACCTCCTCGGCCAAAGCAAAGATCAGCCGGCCGAGAAACGACTTCCAGGTTTCGTGCGCGCCGGACTTGGTCATGATCTCCAGCGTCCCCCGGTCGTAGGTGATGCGGACATGCACGCCGGTGAACGCATCCGCGATGGCGCGGTACGCCGGCCAGGCGATGTGATGCAGCAACAGGCGATTCTCGACGGGCGGAACGGGGCGCGCGGACACCGGCGGCGCGGGCGCTACCGGGGTTGCCGGGTCGGCATGAAGCGTGGACATGGCGGCCGTCCTTTCACAGCGCTTCGCGCGGATCGCTGATGACGCCGGTCAGGGCACTCGCCGCCACTGTCAGCGGGCTGGCCAGGTAGACCTTGGCTTCCTTGTGCCCCATGCGGCCGGGGAAGTTGCGATTGGTCGTACTGATGCAGCTGATCGGCGCATTCAGCCGGCCGAAGGTGTCGCTCGGCCCGCCCAGGCAGGCAGCACACGACGGTTCGCCGATCTTGGCGCCGGCGTTCTTGAAGATGTCTTCCAGCGACTGGCCGTTGAGCTTTTCATTCTTCAGGCCGGCGGCGATCTCGCTGGTGGCAGGGACCACGAAGGTGTCGATCTTGACTTCCTTGCCCTTGAGGATTTTCGCTGCCGCCCGGAAATCGGTCAGCTTGCCGCCGGTGCAGCTGCCGATGTAGGCCCGGTCGAGCTTCGCGCCCTTGATCTCGCTGACATAGGCGCGGTTGTCCGGCGAGTGCGGCTGGGCAATCACCGGTTCCAGCTTGGAGACGTCGTAGGTCTTCTCGTAGCAGTACGACGCGCCCGGATCGCTGAAGACGGGTGTGAACGGTCGCTTGTCCTTGTTGCGGGCATTGACGTAATCGAGCGTGACCTGGTCCGGCGCGATGACGCCGTTCTTGCCGCCCGCCTCGATGACCATGTTGCACAGCGTCATGCGCTCCTCGATGTTCAGCGCGTAGACGCCGTCGCCGTCGAACTCCATCGCCTTGTAGGTAGCCCCGTCGCAGCCGATGTCGCCGATGACCGCGAGAATCAGGTCTTTCGCCATCAGGTAGGGCGGCAATTCGCCATGAAAAACGAAACGCATCGTGGGCGGCACCTTGAGCCAGGTCTTGCCGCTGCCCATCGTGAAGCCGGCATCCGTGTTGCCAACGCCCGTGGCGAACTCGCCGAAAGCCCCCGCCGTGCAGGTATGACTATCCGTGCCGAGCAGCACCTCGCCGGGCCGGGTATGGCCTTCCTCGGGCAGCGCGATATGGCAGACGCCCTTGTACTTGGCAGTGCCCACGTCGTAGAAGTATTTCAGCTGCTGCTCGGCGGCGAACTCGCGCAGCACCTTCACGTTGCGGTTGGCCATCGCGTCGGCGGTGAAGATGTAGTGGTCGGGGATGATGACCACCTTCTCGCGGTCCCAGACCTTGGCGTTCTTGCCGCCGAAGTGGGCCTTGAAGATGCCGATGGTGCCCGGCCCGCAGACGTCGTGGGTCATCAGCACATCGACGTCGATCCAGACGTTCTCGCCCGGCAGCACGTGGTCCCGGCCCGCATGCTTGGCCAGGATTTTCTCGGTCATCGTCATCGGCTTCATGGCAGGCTCCGCAAGGTCAAATGGCACTGTCGCTTACCTTCATTATAGCCTTTTCACAAACTTTACCAACCAACGACCGGCAACCCTGCCAGTACCGAAGCGACCCGAAGCGATAGCGAGGAAGTCCAGCCCTCGCTGACCAGCTTATTGCATGACGCGATGGAAGCCCCCTGGCCGAAAAGCGGTTGGCATCCATGACAACTCCTGTAGCACGACCCACAGGAGTTTGGCATGGAATACCAACTGCTCCCAGCGATTATGGCCTCCTGGGACATGCCCCGCCCCCCCGCTGCGACTTCCGCGACGCGGACATCGTCCAGGTCGATTACTGGTCCGTGCTCTGCGACCGGCCGGTCGCGTGGGCCTGCGGTCGCCGCCGGTCAGCGCCTTGCTGGACGCCCTGGAACGCCGGGTACGCGCCCCCAGCCGCCTGATGCCATAAGCTGTCGCGCTTCGGGTTGGTGATTACACGAAGCCGCCAGCGGCCTCCCCCAGCACCGTTTCGAGATACGGCGTCACGCCCCAAAACTCTTTCAGCGCCCGATACTCCCGCACGAAGCCCGCCTCGCCCACCGGCAGCCCGCCGACCGCCCGGATCATCAGATTGCGCGCGGTATGCTCGGTGCTGATGAACTCCACCACATCGGTGCGATAGCCCAGGATGCGCAGGATCAGCGCGCGAAAGGCGTCGGTCACGAGGTCGGCGGTGCGCTGCTCCAGGATGCCGTGCCGCAGCAGCGGACGCAGCGCCTCCGCCCGCAGACGGCCGTTCAGATGGTGGTGACAGCAGGGCACACTCAGGATGAGCCGAGCCTGGGCCGTGATCGCCAGCGCCAGGGCGTCGTCGGTGGCGGTGTCGCAGGCGTGCAGCGCGAGCACCACGTCAGGCCGCACCGCCGCCGCGTCGATGCGCTCGCAGCTGAATTGCAGCCGCGCCGCGCCCAGGCGCTCCGAACGCTCGATGCTCTTGCGAATCAGGTCTTCGTTGACGTCCACGCCTATCAGGCGGGCGGCGATGCCCCGCACCTCGTTCAGGTAATGATGCACCGCCAGGGTGAGATAGCTCGCCCCGCAGCCGCAATCGAGGATCTCCACGGGGCGGCCGAGTGTGGCCAATCCCGCATCGTCCAGCACATGGCTGAGTTGCTTCAGAAATTCATTGATCTGCGTGTACTTTGCCCGCATCGTCGGCCGCACCTGGCCGGCGCGCGTCAGGATGCCCATGACCTCGAGCAGCCGGTTCGACCGCCCTTCGGGCAACGGCACGTCCTTGACGCGGTTGTGCGCCAGCACGGCGGGCGCGCTGGGTGCTGTCGGCTTTCGGCTGATGAACACCTTGCCCTTCTTGCTTGTCCGGATGTCGATATCCTCGGCGTGCGTGGTGAGATGCACGTTCGCGAAGCCGACGGCCAGGATTTCTTCGAGGGCGGCCAGGCTTTCGGCGGGGTCGCAGTTCCGGGTAATGTCCTGCCGGCCGTCGAAGTGCGAAAACTGGAGCCGGCGCTCGCCGCGCAGCTCCACGGGCCGAACCACCACCCGCTGCCAGCGCGGCGCGGTCGCGCCGCGCGCCGGGCCGCCAAAGCTCGCCCGGCCCAGGTCCGGCCCCAGAATGATGTCGGTCAGCAGTGGATGCAGCGCGGCGCGGTCCAGTTCGGTGTTGCTCATGCAGTCATCATAGGGCATGGTAGGTCAGGTCCACCGCTCCGCCGGGGCTCCGGAAGAACTGGGGCGGTCCTCGGCCTGCCGTCGGGCCACTTCGGGTAGA
>JAEUIF010000599.1 GCA_016795185.1 Planctomycetia bacterium
TCGCTGGCGGTTTGAACAGCGGGCTCACGCCCGCCGCTCGCCCAATCCCCCCCGCCGGCCAACAGCGCCATTTGCCAGGACAGCTGATCGGCGAACACCTGCATCAAGTTGCCCGAGTAACGCAGGTACGCCGCGTGCGCATCGGCGCGGGCCGCGCCGGCGGTGTTCCACTGTTCGAGCAATGGATTGTCCGTGGCAGCCGCTGGAACAAACGTGGGCACATCGGGCTCGATCGGTTCAGCCATTGTTTCGACGACGGACACCGCGGGTTCCTCACGCACTGACACTGCGGCACGTTGCGGCAACGCGGGCACGCGGAATGGCTGGCCGCCGACCGGAATAGTCAGACTGCGACCGCTTGCGGGCGAGTCCGCTACCGCATCACGACCGTAGAGCGCTGCCAGGTCCACCGGCACGCGCTCGGCGATCAGGGCCGCCAGCAAGCGCAGCACACCACCGACCGCATCCTGGTTGGCCACACACACGGGCCGCGCCAGGTGCGGGCGGCCTTGTAAAATGGACGCGATCATCCGACTGCACGATGCGCCTGGCCCCATTTCCAGGAACAGGCGCATGCCATCGCGATACGCCTGCTCGATCAGGGTGGGATAATCGAAGCCGTGCAGGGCGTGGGCCCGGATGGAATCGGCAGCGCTTTCCTGGTTCAGTTCGTAAGCACGGGCGAGTGCGGCACTGTAGAAGCGCACGCCCTCCGGGGGCATGGTTGGCAGCCGATGCAGTTCGCGGTACTCGGTCTCGACCTGCTTGAGCACTTCGCAGTGGGCCGTGCTGACGCCCGACAGCGGCACGAACGGACAGTTCAGTTCGCGGACCAGCGCCTCGACAGCAGCGCGCTGCCCGCCGATCACCGTTTGTTCGGGCGTGTTGACGATCAACAGATAAACACGTTTTTTTCCGTCTAGCGCCTGCCGGACGCGCGCGGCGGGAGCGGCAATCACGCCGAGCAACCAGTCCACCGGCTCCGTCGTCGGCAGTTGCCAGGCCCGGCGGGCGGCGGTGCAGGGGCCGGCCAGCTCGCGCGTGAAAAGCGAGGACTCGTTCACGCGCCGCAGCATCTCGTCGCGCGCCGGCCAGGCGCGCAGGGCGAACAGCCCCGCCGTTTCGCCCAGACTGTAGCCGATGACTGCTGCCGGCTGCACGCCGAAGCTACGCACCAGGTCGCTGCACAGGATGCCCAGCGTTACCTGGCCGAAGATCATCTCGCGCGGCGTGGCCAGGTCCGGGATCGTCTCGCGGTTCCAGAAGAGTTCCGGCATGAACTGCCGGCGCAGGTGCTGATTCTCCGCATCCTGCCGGCGCAGCATTTCGGGCCAGTGCGCGGACAGCTCGCGGCCCATGCCGGGCCACTGGTTGCCCGATCCAGGAAACACAAAGGCGACCTGGCCCCGTGTTGCGAGTGGGCGCGGCGCATAAAACACGCGGTCGCCCGGCAGATTCGATGCCTGGTCCGGACGGTCCCGCAACCACGCCTGAGCGGCGTCGATCCAATCGATCAACTCGGTCGCATGGCGAGCCAGCAGGACCATAGCCTGTCGGCGCTGCGGATGAGCGCCCTGTTCGCGCAGCCAGCGGCGGGCCAATGGCTCGATGGGTGTGGTTGTCGCGGCCAGAGAACGCAACTTTTGCAACCCGTCTTGCAAGCCCGCCACATCGTCGGCTTCAATCGCGAAGAGTGCCTCCAAACGGTCGCCGAGCGGCTGCCGACGGTCGGCGCGCTCGGCCGCTTGCGGCGCTTCTTCGAGCAGCACATGCACGCACTGCCCGGAGACACTCATGGAACCGACGCCCGCGCGGCGCGGGCCGTCCGCGCGGTCGTGCAGCCAGTATTGTGGGCCGAGGGGACGATAGTAGGGCGCTGCGTGCGAGGCCGGGAGCGGCGGCGCAGACGGCAGCAGTTGCTGGTACAAGCAGAGACAGGTTTTGACGAACGAGGCCAGGCCGCCCGCCGCCCCGGCGTGGCCGATGTCGTGCTTCGCGCTGCCCAGGGCGCAGGGCAAGCCATCGTGGCTGTGACGCGCGAACTCGGTTAGGGCGGCGCTTTCGAGACTGTCCTCGGCCGGATCGCCGCTGCCGTGCGTTTCCAAATAGCCGACGCAACCAGGCCGCCAACCTGCTTCGCGATAGGCGCGATTCATCGCCACGGTGTACGCCACCGCATCCGGCCCCGGTAAGCTGCCGCCACTTGCCGACCCGGTGCCGTGGATGACGGCATAGGTGCGGTCGCCATCGCGCACGGCATCCGCGTGGCGCTTCAACACCACCGCCGCCGCGCCTTCGCCGAGCGTTACACCTGGCAGATGAGAGGCCAGCACCGCGCGCACGTCGCCCGCGAAATCGACCGCACCGACCAGGGCCTGATCGAGTTCGCCTTGCTGCAACAGCCGGACGGCGGTTTGCAGGGCATCGAGTCCGGAACTTTCCTCGCTGGAGATCGTGAAGGCGGGCCCGCCGAGGTGAAACTCGCGGGCAATCCGGCTCGCGGCAATGCTGCCCAGCGCGCCCATCACACGGTTTGCGTTCAGTGCCGGCCCAGTTGCATCCCGTAGTTCATGCAGCCAACCTTCGAGTTCCGCTCGGGTCAGGTTCAAACCGAGTTGTTGATTCCAGCCGTGAACCTGTTCCGAGAGCGCCCAGCGGAGCTGAAAGTTCGTCGTGTTGAGGTCGAGCCCCAGTCCGATGAAGACGCCGCAGCGCAGCGCCTGGTCGCCGTGCCAACCGGCATCGTCGAGCGCTGCCGCCGCCGCTTGCAGCATCAGCAACTGCTGCGGTAGCATTTCTTCGAGTTCTTTCGGCGGGATGCGGAAGCGATCCGTGGGGACTTTCAGTTCGGAGATGAAGTAGCCGCGCGCCTCGCGGGAACCTTGCACACCCCACCAGTCCGGCGGTTCGCTGGGTGCGGTCCCACGCTCGCCGCCGAGCACCCGTTCCTGAAACGCACGCAGCGATTGCCAGGGGCCGAAGCGGGCATCGAGTCCCACCACGGCGACCGCCGCTGGCGACTTCGCGATCACTTCTGGTGGTTTCGCGGTCTGCGGCGCGGGACGCCACTCCTCCAGGAGCACGTGCGCGTTGATGCCGCCGAAGCCGAAGGCGCTAACCGCCGCGCGCCGAGGGCGGCCGTCCCGGGCTTCCCAGGGCTCGGCCTTGGCGAGCACGCGGAACGGTCCCGCGCGGTAGTCGAGCTGCGCGGCTGGCGCGGCGAAGTTGGCCGTCGGCGGCAAGGTGCGCTGCTGGAAGGCGAAGATCGTCTTGAGCAGCGCCGCGGAGCCGGCTGCCGTCAACGTATGGCCAATGTTGGATTTGACGGAACCGAGCACGCACTGGCCGGGTCGCCAGCCGCTCATGCCCCAGAGCGTGCGCAGACTGGCGAACTCGACCGCATCGCCCACGGGAGTGCCCGTCGCATGGCATTCGATCAGATCCACGTCCTGCGGCGACCAACCGGCTTGCTGATAGGCCGCGCGCATAGCGCGCAGCTGGCCCTCGCTGCTCGGCGCGAGCAGCTTGCCCTGAATGTCGTTCGACAGGCCGATGCCGGCAATCACGGCATGGATGCAATCGCCGTCGCGCAGGGCGTCGGGCAGCCGCTTCAGCAGCAGGACGCCGGCCCCTTCGCCCACAACCAGGCCGTCGGCAGCCGCGTCGAACGGCGAGCAGCGGCCTGTTGGCGACAGTGCGTGCAGCTGGCTGAAGCCCATCTGCGTGTACAGACAATCCGGCCGGGAGATGCCGCCGGTCAGCATGGCGTCGGCCCGGCCCGCCCGCAGTTCATCGACCGCCAGCTTGACCGCATACAGCGACGACGCACAGGCGGCATCCAGGGTGAAGCAACCGCCGCCGAGTCCGAGTGCCCGTGCCAGCACGCCAGCCGGCAGCCCGGTAACGTAGCGGTTGAGCGGTTCGGTGTGCAATTCCGGCGGACGCGGTGCCTTTCCCAGTAACTGGTCCGCGAAGGTCTGCCCCAGGATTTCGCGCGCCTGCGCCGACGAGGCATCGGTCGGCAGTGCCAGGTTGCCCAGGATGACGCCCACGCGCCGGCGGTCGAGGCCGCGCGTAACGCCATCGCGCCACGCCTGCCGTCCAGCGTGCAAGGCCAGGTGAAATAAGGGATCAAGCCGGGCGACCAGCGACGGGTCGATGTCGAGGCCGTCAAGTTCGAGCGAAAGCGGATCGACGAAACAACCGCGGCGCGAATAGACGTGGTCCGGCTTACCGACGGCGGGATCGTAGGCGTCCGCGGGGGACAGCAACCACCGGCCGGGCGGCACTTCGCGGGCGGTGGCCACACCGTCGCGGACGTTCTCCCAGAACTGCACCAGGGTCGGCGACTGGGAGAAGATCCCGCCCAGACCGACGATGGCGATCCGCTCGGAGGGGTTCATGCGGTATGGTTCCGCTTAGTTCGGGGCGAGCGGCGGGCGTCAGCCCGCTGTTGATTTCAGCAACAGGCGCTCTGGTCCGCACAGCATGTCGTAGGGTCCGCTGTGCGGACCGCTCCAGCCAGTCGCAAACTGCTCTAACGCGACGGCAGCGCGTCGGCAGTCAGTTGATTGCGGCGAAACGCCTGGTTCAGCGACGCATCGATCACGCAGTCGTACTCGCTCAGGTGCGCGACGACCTCGTCAGCGCGGTCCAGGAACCAGTAGTCGACGAGTGCCCGGTGCGCGTTGACCTGCTTCACGTGGGCGACCACGCGCACGCCGTCGGCCGGGAAGGAGCGGCGATATTGCCGATAGCCGCCCGCGTGGGCCGGCAGCGAGTACGCGCCCTGCGTTTCATACGTCCAGAAGCAGAGCAACTGGAAGGCGGCATCCAGGGCCAGCGGGTCCGCCAGCCAGTTGCTGCGCAGCGGTTGCCGTAGCCAGCTCGGCGGCGGCGGCGCGGCGGCCATGCGGGCGACGATGCCCTCGGAAGAAAAGCTGTCCACCGCCTGAATGCCGTGCAGGTCCGGCCCGTGGAAGAGCAGGTCGCGGTAGACCTCCTCCACGTCGCGCTCGTAGGGCTGGACGGGCAGCACGGGCGGCGTCCCCGTTGCTTTCGGCAGCTTGCTGACCAGGACGACACTGGCACGAGCGTGCGGGAAGGACCGGCCGTCACTACTGATGGCATGCAATTCGACCGGCACTGCGTAGGCGTTTTCCGTCTTGATGAGTTTGCCGGCCAGGGCCTTCAGCCGCCAGCTTTGCCCGTCGCTCAGCCGGACGCCCTTCAATATGCGCAGTTCGTCGAAGCCGTGGAACAGCAGGCCGGGGTTGCCATGTAGGGCGGCGTGCGCCAGCCATTCGATGGACAGTGCCATGGGCAACACAGCCCGACCGCCGACCACGTGCGAGCGCAGCACGGGGAGCGTGTCCAGGCTGATCTCGCGCTCGAAGGCGGATGATAGCCCTGGCGTGGTGGTGGCCGCCGGCTGGGCCCGCACCGGCAGCGACGAACCACCGCCCAGGATCACCGCCTCGACGGCTCGGTCCTGCGAACCCAGCGTATGCACCAGCAGTTCCGCGCCGGCGGTCAACGGAATGACGCCCACGCCTTCTTCCTCGAAGACCGCCTTGAGGGCCGGCGTGACCATGCCGCCGTCCCACGGTCCCCAGTTGAGCGAGGCCACCCGGCAGCCGGGTCGCCGCTGGGCTTCCTGCTGCGCCAGCTTGTTCAGCACCTCGTTGGCGACTGCGTAGTCCACCTGCCCGGTACGGCCAAAACGCCCGGTGGATGAGGAGAACAGTGCCAGCACTTTCAGTTCGTCGGTCTGGAGCGCTGCGAGTAGATTGCGCAGGCCCTGCACCTTGGTGCCATAGACGCTCTGGAATTGCTCGCGCGTCTTGTCCTCGATGCGGCGGTCGGCCAGCACGCCCGCGCCATGCACCAGGCCGCGCACCGGCCCGAGCGATGAGCGAATCTCCTGGACCACGGCACGGACGGCGTCCTCGTCGCGAATGTCCACGGCGCGGTATTCGACCCGCGCCCCCGTGCTGCGGATGCGGTCCAGGTTCTGGCGGATTTCGCGATTGGCGAGCAAGGCACGATACAGTTCACCCACCTCGCGCGGTGAAGCCTGGGGATGCTGTGTCAGCAGGGCACGCTTGATGTCGGCTTCCGCCCGCAATTTTGCCGTCGCGTCGGATTCGGACGGCGGGAGCGGGGTGCGACCGAGCAGCACGAGGGTGGGGGTCAGCGCCTTGCCGAGCGCCACGCAGCATTCCGCCGTCACACCGCGCGCTCCGCCGGAGACGAGCAGCACGTCGCCCGGTTGCAGCGGGGCTTGCCAGTCGTCGGCTGCGAGCGAGCGTTCGACCAACCGCAACGTACAACGACCCGCTGCCGCGACGCCGACTTCCTCCGGACCAGCCAGCAGGAGTTCGTCGGCGATGGCCAGCACCGCTTCATCGAGGTCCGGAAAACTCTCGGCCAGGTCGATGGCTTTGCAATGAACTTCAGGCCATTCGTGGCCAACGGTCTTACTCAGGCCCGCCAGACCGCCCGACAGCGGTTGCGTCAAGGGCGTGGCCGTCAGACCAAAGGCTCCGTCGAGCCGCGACACGGTGGCGAACACCGCGCCGCCGGACTTGCCCGCTTGGCGCAATCCTGGCCCGGCCAGTTGCAAGAGCTCGAAGGCACGCAGCAGGAAGGCATCATCGGCGGACTTTGGCGCGAGCACCACCAGTCCGGCCAGGGACGCAGGCCGGGCCAAGCCGGCGACTTCGTGCCAGCGCACCAGGCGCGGCTTCGGGCCGGTCAAGCTCAGGCGGGCCGCCAACCGTTGCGCCAGGCCGGCATCGTCCTCGGTGATCCAGACTTCGCCGCTGGTCGCCAAGTGTACGGCGGGGCGCTTGGCGGTCTGGTCCAGTGCCGCGGCTTCCAGGATGTAGCGCTGGAGGCTGCTGGCCGTGGGGACAAAACTCGTCGCGGCTTGCGGCTGCGCAGCCGACGGCAAGACTGCAAGTGGTTCGGGGGGCGCCGCCGCCAGCGGCGCGTTCTGCTGACCGAGGAACTCGACGACACTCCGCAGCGTCCGCAGCGTGCCCAGGTGTTCGGGCTTCACCACCGGCGCATCCGGGAGCTTTTCCTGGACGGCGGAGAAGATCTCGACGCGCTTGATGGAGTCGATGCCCAGGTCGGCGTCGAGTTCCATGTCCAGGCCGAGCATCTCGGCGGGGTAGCCCGTCTTGTCGGCAACGACGGCGAGGACGACCTGAATCATGCGCTCGAGGTCGGCCGCTGGCGGCGGTGTTGGTGAAGCCGCGAGTGGTTGGGCTATCGGCGGTTGTTGCGAAGCAGCCTGCGGCTCCGTCGTTGCGCCCAAAAACTCGACGACGCTGCGCAGCGTGCGCAGCGTGCCGAGGTGCTCCGGCTTGATTGCCGGCGCATCGGGCAACCTCTCCTGCACGGCCGAGAAAATTTCGACACGCTTGATGGAATCGATGCCCAGGTCGGCGTCGAGTTCCATGTCCAGACCCAGCATCTCGGCGGGGTAGCCGGTCTTGTCGGCGACGATGGCCAGCAGGATGTCGGCGCTGCGCGGCGAAGTGGCCGCTGGCGGCTTTGCAATCGCCGGCTCCGGCGTTGCAAGCTTTTCTACCACCGGCGGTGCGATCACGGGCGGTTCCACCGCCGCTGGAGGCGGCACGACCGCCACGGGGACCGGACGTGCTTCCACCGCTGCCGGTTTCGGCAGCGCCACGGGCTGGGGCACGACTGTCACCGGCGCGCCCGCCACCGTTCTCTGGAACCAGCGTTGCTGTTGCTCCAGTAGCGACTGAAACGCCAGCAGGGCGCGATTCTGGTTGTCCAGAAACTGGCCGTGCAGCTGGGCGGTCTGCTCACCGAGCTTTTGCAGAGCTTGCAGGTTCTCCTGCGTGGCCCGCAGAGCCTGCTGCTGGAACGAAGCGGAAGCGGTGGACTCGGGCTGCATGGTTCGTTTCGTCGTGGTTGAAGGAGCGGCGATGATGGGAGTTGGAACGGCCGCTGGTTTCGACACGGGGACAACCGGCGGTGCGGGCAGCACGGGCGTTTCCTGAACGACGGGCTGGCGCTCTTCGCTCGGCCGCTGCGGTTCGGCGTGCTTTGGCACAGGCTTTGATTCCAGAGTCACGGGCACGGGTTGGCGCGGCGGACGGGGGGGCTTCGGTTTCACGTAGTTCGCGCCGGTGATCGGGACCGTCAAGGTTGGCTTCTGAATCGCCTTGGGGGTCGGGTCGATGCCATCGTCCCAGCGCTGGAGTTCCACGCGATGGCCCAGGGCCGCCAGCGGTGCGAGTACGCGCGCCAGGTCAAGGAAGCCGTTGCGCTGACCGGACGACGCATCCACCGCGAAGGCGCTATGTTCGCGGCCTTCGAGAATCGCGCCGACCATGCCCGTCAGCTTGTTGCTCGGCCCGACCTCGACGAACGTCCGCACACCCGCGCGGTACAGCGCCTCGATCTCCTCGACGAATGCCACCGGCTCGGCCAGTTGCCCCGCGAGCAGCGACCGCGCCGCTTGCGGCTCGTCCGGATAGGGCTGTGCGGTCGTGTTGCTGTAAACCGGGATCGCCGAGCGCGCGAAGGGCACGTCGGCCAGTCCCTGGGCGAACTGCTGCTTGACGCCGGCCACGAACGGGCTGTGAAACGCTGCCGCCACCGGCAGCACCTTGGCGGTGATGTTCCGCCGCGCCAATACCTCGGCCGCGCGGCGAATGTCGGCGGTCGCGCCGGACAGCACCACTTGCTTCGGGGTATTGCGATTGGCGACGACCAGTTCGATGCGTTCTTCCTTCAGCACCTGCTTGACGGTCGTCACGGCGGACTGCACTGCCAACATGGAGCCGCGGTCGCCCTGGCCCTCGGTCATCAGCTTGCCCCGCAGTCGCGACAGCCGATGCAGCGTGGCGCTGTCGAAACGGCCCGCCGCGTGCAACGCCACCAGTTCACCGTAGCTGTGCCCGGCCACGGCCTGCGGCCGAACGCCGCAGTGCGCCAACACGTTGAGCGCACCCAGTCCCAGCGCGCCGAGCGCCGGCTGGGCCACGGCGGTATTGCGGAGCGCTTCGTCGTTTCGCGCACGATCAGTTTCATTGAAAACGGGTTGCGGATAGATGAAGTCGCTCAACCGCGCGCCGGCGGCATTCGCTTCCGCTAGCGCCTGCTGCACCTGCGGGAAGGCACAGGCCAGGTCGCGCAGCATGCCGACGTACTGCGACCCCTGACCGGGGAACAGCATCGCGAGTTGTCCGGCCGCCGCGCCTTCGCCGTAGAACAGTCCGTCCGGCGTGGACCAGGTGGACTTACCAGTGAACTTGGCGCGCGTCGTCGGAAAGCTGGCCAGCAGCTTCGCCGCGTCGCTCTTGCCCTCTTCCAGGACGACCGTCAAGCGGCAGCGTTGTTCCGCGCGAAACGTCGCCCGGCTGCGTGCCGCCTCGACGCGCAGCTCGTCCCAGGAGAGCGACGCCGGGAAAGCCGCAACCGCCTTCTCCAGTGATTCGGGTGAATCGGCCGAGAAGGCTAGTAATTGCACCCGGCTATCCCAGTCGATGCGTTCCTTGGCGGGTCGATATTCTTCGAGCACGCAATGGAAGTTGCTGCCGCCGAAGCCAAAGGAACTGACTGCTGCCCGGCGCGGATGGTTGCCCCCCGGCAGCCAGGGCCGCTTCTCGGTGTTGACGTAGAAGGCACCCTTGCCCGGCTGCAACGGCTCGATGGGTTGCTCGACCTTCAGCGTTGGCGGCAAGACCTTGTGATACAGCGACAGGGCCGCCTTGATGAGCCCGGCCGCGCCGGCCGCCGCCTTGGTGTGGCCGATCTGCGATTTGATCGAACCCAGCGCGCACCAGCTGCCTTGCTTGCCTGCCGCCGAATAGACCTCGTTCAGCGCCGTCACCTCGGCGGCGTCGCCCGCGCGGGTGCCGGTACCGTGCGCCTCGACGAGTTCGATGGTGTCCGGCGTCACGCCGGCGCGGCGGTAAGCGTCCTGCAAGCAGCGCACCTGGCCGGCGGAACTGGGCGCGTAAATGGCCTGGCCCTTGCCGTCGCTCGAGGTGCCCAGGCCGCGAATCACGGCGTAGATGCGGTCGCCGTCGCGCTCGGCATCGGCGAGTCGTTTCAGCAGCAAGCAGCCCAGCCCTTCGCCGAGGATGGTGCCATCGCCCTTGGCGTCGAACGGCCGGGAGTCCCCGGTCGGCGACAGCGCCGGCGTCTTGCTGAAGCACATGTACATGAAGATGTCGTTGAACGAGTCCATGCCGCCGGTCAGCACCATGTTCGCCCGGCCGGTGGCCAGCTCGCACAGGGCCAGATGTACAGCGCTCAGCGAACTCGCGCAAGCCGCATCGACGACACAGTTGGTCCCGCCCAGGTCCAGCCGATTCGCGATCCGCCCCGCCACGACGTTGCCCAGCAGGCCGGGGAATGAGTCTTCCTGCCAACCGACGTAGGCGTCGGCGATGCGTTGCACCACGTCCTCGGCCTGGTCGTCCGGCACGCCCGCGTCCTTCAGGGCCTTGCGCCAGTGCGGATGACCGAGGCGCGCGCCGAGCGGAATCACCAGCGGCAGCGTGCCCGTGACGCCGAGAATCACGCTGACCTTGTCGCGGTCGAAGGTGCGCGTCGTGCCGTAGCCGGCGTCTTCGAGTGCTTGCTTGGCAACGAGCAAACCAAGCAGCTGGGTCGAATCGGTCGCTTCGAGTCGATTCGGCGAGATGCCAAAATCGAGGGCCGGGAAATCGACCGGCGACAGAAAGCCGCCGCGCTGCGCGTAGGTATGATCGGGCTTCTTGGCATCAGTGTTGAAATAGTCCTCGGGCCGCCAGTGCGAGGCGGGCACCGGGCCAATCGCATCAACGCGGTTGAGAATGTTCGCCCAGCAGCGTTCGAGCCCGGCAGCCTTCGGAAACAGGCAGCCCAGGCCGACGATGGCGACGGGCGGGCAAGACAGCGGGACTTCGCTCACGGGTGCCTCGCTCATGATTCCGGGGTCCGTTTCGTTGGCGAGCGGCGGGCGACGCTAGTCGGCCAGCTGGGCTTGCAGCCCTTCGAGGGGGAGAGGAACGATCTTCAGGGCAGCGGGCGGGATGGACACTCCCTGGCAGCGCAGGAAGTTGGCCCGCGTCAGCACCGCCGCGCCGTAGAGCAGGTTCAGGGCGACGGTTGCCGCCCCGCGCTGGGCAGGCTTCTCCAGGAAGGTGCCGCGCGTCCATTCGTTGAACGCGCCCATCGCCGGCCCGCACCAGACCTGATAGTCCACCTTGCGGCTCGGCTCGCCGCTGTTGGCCCAGCGCGACGACAGGCCGAGATACCAGCGGAAGGCCAGAGCCATCTGGTAGCGCGGATCGCGCTTGGCCTTGTCCAGTTGCGTCGGTTCGCGCTTTTGCCAGAAGGCTTCGGTTTGCTGCCAGACTTCGGACAGCGGCATGCGTAAGATGGTCTGTTCGAGCGTGGTTCGTTCGGCAGGCGGAATCGCGTCCAGGCTTTCCCGGCTG
>JAEUIF010000634.1 GCA_016795185.1 Planctomycetia bacterium
TAAACCCGGTCGCCCGACTCGGCAGCGACAAAGAGGTGCAAGTTACCGTCGCCCGCGAGGTCAATTGCTTCCATGCCGTGTACGGGACCGTCGATCTTGCCGAGCTGGACCGGCTTTTTCCAGGCCGCGCCTTCGGCGGACGGCACGCGGGCATCGGGATCCTTGCCGATGTACTCGACGCAGCGCAGGAGCATATCGGTGCCGCCGGCCCAGGTCGCTTCCATCTTGTTGTCGATCTGGTCCATGCCAAAGCCCGGCTCACCCTTGGGCGTCCTGGCATCGCGGTAGAGGCTGACCCATTTGCCGGCCAGATGGATGAAGGCTTCTGGCTTCTTCTGGTTGCCCTGATCCTGACCCTCTTCCTTGAACTGGCCCAGAAACAGCAGCGCCGGTTGCTCGCCCAACTCAGAGGCGACCTTCCCCACCATTTTGGCGTGTTCCTTGAAGGGACTGGCGTTCACGTCGATGGTCACGGACTTGGCGTCCAGCTTGCCTTTGAGCAAGCGCACCACCTGGGCGGTGATCTTGCCCTTGGCGTCCGGCGCGGCCAGCTTCAGCACCACCACCTGCTCGGACTGCTGGACCAGGTGGACCGGTGTAAAGTTGGGATTGATCGCCGCAGGTGTTTCATCCAGGAACACCAGGCCAAGGACCAACACAGTGACAGGCAACAATCGTTTCATCGCCGAGACTCCCTGGAGGCAGCACTACTTGTGGTCACCCAGCGCTTGCTGGACTTCGGCCGCCACCTGGTATAGTTTGGCCGAGCGCTCGGGCACCGTACCGGCATACGACAACCAGCTGACGGAACTCGCCATACAGCTCACGCCGTTGTCCACGGACGCCCGCAAGATCGCGGCCACCCGGTCGTCGAGCACTTCCAGGCAGCGCTTGGCCAGGGCATCGCCGACCTTGGCCCGCTTGGCGTTGTCGAGCAGGGCTTTCTCGATGTAGATACGTGCTTCCGCCTCCTGGGTCCCCAGGCGCAGTGCCTCGTAACGAACCGTGGCGACGGGACCCGTTGGTTCGGCCGCCAGGAGCGGCTCGCCTCCGCTGAGCATGGGTGGCCCCGGCCGATCGCGCTGGGCATAACGGCTAATGACACTGCGCTTCATGCCGCGCTGGTCCTTGACCACCGCCCAGAAATCGAGCGCCAGGCGATTGACTCCGTCCAACCCCGCCGCCTGCATGCCTTCCGTTTGCACGTGAAATAGGCCCAGCGGACAGCGCTCATCCAGCGCGCCCAGGACCGTCGCCCCGTAGCGTGGATAAACCGTGCGCGGCACGGGATTCTTCCAGCCGTATTTTTTTTGCGGATCGCTGGACGGCACGATTCGCGGATGACCCCAGACGAACGCGATCTCCGCCACTGGCCGGCCAGCAAACTGCACCGTATGGCCGTGGGAGTGGACCACCCAGGGCGCCTTGGGGGCCACTGCTTCCAGATCATCGACGCATTGCTTGCTCGGCGTGAAATCCTCGACCACACCCAAGGCCAGGCAGCCGTCGAGCTTGCGGTCTGCCAGCCGCGTGTTCAAGCCCTCGAACACCGGTTTCCAGAATGGCTTGCTCTCGGCAGTGCCCCAGTCCGGTCCCTTCTCCGTGCTCACCTTGCCGGTCTTGGGATCGAGCAAGGTGAATTGCATGGGATGGGCGTTTCCAGGCTTGTCCGGCGTGGCCCCGAAACTGCCGCCGCCGTGCGCCGGCGTCCAGACATAAAAGCAAACCGTGGGCTTGGCCTTGTGGTGCTTGACGACCAGATCCAGATAGCGCTCGACAATTGTGAAGTCGTGCTGGTAACTGCCGTTGTCCTGGCGAATCCAGCGGACCATCGATTCTTCGTTGCCATAGTTGGTTTGGGCAATCAGCGGGATGAAGACGTTGTCGTTGCCCACTTGGTTTAAGAACGTGAAGGCCTTGTCCAGCAGCTTGAAGTGCGCATCCGACCAGAGTGGCACGTTGTACTGCAAGGCGACCGATTCGGGCGACTCGACCAGGCCGACGAAGCTGACAAAGTTGTTCGGATCAGGCAGAATAAAGTCGGCCACGACGACGCGAACCGGCACCTGGAGTGTGTCGCCGCCCAGACTGACGGTCAGGCTGCCCTCGTAGGTGCCCGGCGCCGCCTCCCGGGGGACCCGCACCGTCAGCCACACTGGTAGGGTAGCCGTGCCCGTCTGCGGCGGGACCGACACCTCTTCGGGCAGTGTTTCCGCCAGCACGCCAAGAAACTGCGCCTTGGCCGGCTGCCGCGCCGCGGCATGCGGCGTGGCTGGATGACCTGGCTTCCCGTAACGCAGCTGCACCGCGGTCGCCGGGATTTTGGATGTTCCCTGGCTCAGGTCG
>JAEUIF010000643.1 GCA_016795185.1 Planctomycetia bacterium
CAGCCGGCGTGCCAGCAGCAGCTGTTTGCCGAGCAGATTGGTGGCACGCTTGAAGTTGGCGTACTTCCACCAGTCCTCCATCTTGAAAATGCCGCTCGTGTCGTACTGGGCCACCACGCCTGGGTCTTCACGCGACAGATCAAACGCCTGCATGATGCCGCGCAGGATCACATCGAAAGCCTGTTGCTGATGCTGATCGAACCGTTCCAAAGTCCGGGAAGCCTCCGCGCTGCGTTGCAGGGCGTCGAGTCCGCGCAGGAAGGCGCGGCGCTCATCGAAGCGCTGGCGCGGGATGGTGAGTTCCATCAGGCTGCGCAGTCCCGAATTGGCCCCGCCGACCGGATTGAAAGCTTCGTAAGCCGTGCCCAACGATCCGGGGGTAATCAGGCTTCTCAGCGAACCCGTGCCGCCCGGGTTTCCCAGTTTGAGTCCCTCCCGCACGGTCTCGGGCAGGACCACGACATTCGCCGGCATTCCCGTGGTGGGATTCCAGGGGCCTGCCAGACGAGCATGAATCGCGCTCATCGCCGCCTTGCCGGCGAAGCCGCCGCTCACGGTCGAATCGTACTCGTGATCGACGTTTTGCGACCCATAGGAACGCACCACGGCCAGACGGTCGGCGAGATTGGCCAGCTTCGGAAAGGTGCCGCCAAACGTGATCCCCGACAACCGGGTCGGCACCTCGCCGGATGTGCTGCGAACACCCGCGGGAGCGGTCATCTTGGGATCAAACGTCTCGTGCTGCGGAGGACCGCCTTGCAGAAACAGCAGGACCACGGCCCTGTCCCGAGCGTCCGGCCCACGGGGTCTGGCGGACGCGCGCAGCGCCAGCAAATCAGCCAGCGACAGTCCGGCCAAACCCAGGCTGCCGATTTGCAGGAACGCGCGGCGGTTCAGCCGTTGGGGAATATGCGAAAGCCCACGATCAACGATGGCCAACATGATCATGCTCCATGACGACACTGTTCGGTGCGGTCGTTCACTTTGGTGGTTCCGGCACCTGGCTGGGCTTATCGGGCGGCGGGAAGTTGTCGGGAATGGGCAGCGCTACCTTGCCAGTGGCGGCCCATTCCGTGGCACGCTGCATGGTCGTGATGAAGCCGACGCACCGCATGGCGAACACGTCATGGCCCATCGGCGTTTGCACCACGCGGCCCTTGCCATAGGTCACGGTCCAGAGGGTCGGCTCATGGACTTTCGTCTTGGGGCAGAGCGACGTGGCCAGCACCTGCACGTCCTGCGCCGGGCCGCGCAGGTTGAACATGAGCTGATCCT
The DNA here is from genome assembly GCA_016795185.1 of Planctomycetia bacterium. Classification (GTDB taxonomy): domain Bacteria; phylum Planctomycetota; class Planctomycetia; order Gemmatales; family Gemmataceae; genus JAGVLI01. The sequence goes on from JAEUIF010000643.1 coordinate 1,276, forward strand.
TGACGTGCAGCCATTCGCGCGGCATGCCCTTGCTGATCGGATGCTCGGCATCGCGGATCACGACCGCATACGGATGGTCCGTCTCGCCCGTACCCCCGCCCTCTCCTTTGGGAACGCGCACCGGCTTGCCGTCGTCGTCGTAATAGAGCCGATCACCCGCCCCGGTGCCGCGCCAGGCCAGGCCGACCATGCGATTGAAATCCGGCCAGTCGGCAAAGCAGTTGTTGGCTGAATGAAAGAGCACGAAGCCGAGCTTGCCCTCGCGCACCTGCTCCTCGAATGACTTGCGAAACTCGGCCGGCCAGGCCGGGCCGTTGTAGTTGCTGATGCACACCTGATATTTCGTGAGGTCTGGCGGGAACGGCACGGTCGGCACGCTACCAGGCTTGTCGCCGGCCTTCAGGTTCGAGGTGACATCGACGGCGAATCGACCGCTTTTCTCCAGTTCCTGCTTGAGAAACGCCGTGGTGGCCCGCCAGTTGTGGTTGTGCTGGCCGTCAATGATGAGCACCATGATCTTGGCGTCATCGGCGGCCAGTAACGGCGTGCTCGGCCCGGGGACCAGGAAGGCCAGCGCGAGCGCCGCGATTCGCGGGATCGTGTTCATGCAGAATTCTCCCTTCTTCATCTGGTTCCCAGGCAATAGAGGATCTCCTGACGCCGGCCCTGCTGCTGGACCGCGACACGCATGTAGATACGGCCGCCACAGATCGAGGGAGTCGCCAGGCCGCCCTCGCCCAGTTGATTCTTGCCGATCAGCTCGAACTTCTCCGGGTTGGCCTTGAAGATAGTCGTCTGGCCGGCCTCGTTGGTGGCGAAGATGTTCTTGCCAGCCAGGACCAGCGACGCGCTGAAACCGCCATGGAGGCGAACCTTCCAGGCTTCCTCGCCAGTTTCAGCGTTCAGGCACAAAGCAATGCCGGTATCGGTCACCGCATAGAGATAACCGTGATCGACCAGCATGGACGGGACATACAAGCCGGTCGAGACCCGCCAGGCGACGGTTCCCGAGCCATCGCCGCGAATGGCCGCGATGTGGCCGGTCGGATGCACTCCACCCACAAATATGTGTTTTCCGTCGGTGACCGCGGCGGCCACGCCCTCGGAGGTAGGCCCCTTGCATTCCCAGAGCTTCTTGCCGCTTGCGGGATCGAGGCTGACAAGCAAGGAGTAGCCCGTCAGCATCAGTTGGTCTCGACCGGCGATCGGCAAAATGATGGGCGATACGTGATTCGGGCCCCTGGGACGCTGCTCGCTCCAGACAACCTTACCCGTGCCCCGGTCCAGAGCGGCCACCAGTCCTCCGCCCTTGTGATCGGCGGTCACGATGACCAGCCCGCCGTACAGGGCCGGGGAGGAGCCATAACCAAAGTGCATGACATAATCGACAATCTTGGTTTGCCAGAGTTGCTTGCCTTCGATGCTCAGCGCGGTGGTGTAGATGGCCCCGCGGTTGAGGAAGTTGACAAAAACCGCGCTGCCATCGCCAGCGAGCGTGGACGATGCGTGCGAGTGCTTGGCGTGGCCATTCTTTTCCAGCCCGCCTCGATGGACTTCAGTTTGCCAGAGCAGTTTTCCAGATTGGCGCTGGTAACAGAGTACCGACTGGATTTCCTGCTTGTCATCCGCGGTCGCCAGAAACACGCGGTCGCCAACCACAGTGGGCGAGCCATGCCCGCGGCCTGGGACCAAGCTCTGCCAGACGACGTTTTCCGTGGCGCTCCATTGCAGCGGCGGCTGCTGCTGGGCGTGCGCAATGCCATTGCGGTCTGGTCCTCGCCACCAGGGCCAATCGGTTGGGGCCAGGGCGAAGTCCTTCCCTTCCACGGCGGCGGCAGGTAGCTGTCCGCAGACCGGCACGGTCCAGAGCAGGAGCAGAGCAACGGAGATTAATCGGAGTCGCTGCATGGAAGCCCTTTCAGGCCAGGATGTCCTGGACGACATGGCCGTGGACATCGGTCAAGCGGTAATCGCGGCTCGCGTGGCGGTAGGTCAGTTTTTCGTGGTCGATGCCGAGCAGATGCAGGATGGTCGCGTGCAGATCGTGAACGTGGACCGGCTTTTCCACGGCGGCGTAGCCCAGTTCGTCGGTGGCGCCGTGGACGATGCCGCCCTTGACGCCGCCGCCGGCCAACCAGGTCGTGAAGCCGCGGGCATGGTGGTCCCGGCCGTTGCCTTGCGCGTGCGGCGTCCGGCCAAATTCACTGGTCCAGACGACCAGCGTGGTCTCGAACAGCCCGCGCCGCTTCAGGTCGGTCAGCAGTCCGGCAATCGGCTGGTCGCAGGCAGCGCCATTGCGCTCATAGCTGTCCTTGAGTCCCTGGTGGGAGTCCCAGCCCCCCAGGTAGAGCTGGACAAAACGGACGCCCCGCTCCACCAGCCGCCTGGCCAGCAGGCACGATTGACCAAAGCCCGACTTCGGCAGGCCATAAAGGACCCGGGTCTCGTCCGACTCCTGGGAAAGATCGACGGCGTCTGGAGCACTGGTCTGCATGCGGAAGGCCAGCTCGTAACTGGCGATGCGAGCCGCCAGCTCGGTGTTGTCCGCTTGCTGGTCGAGGTGCAGCTGATTGAACCTGGCCAGCAGGTCGAGCTGGCCGCGCTGATCGGCGGCGTCCGCTCCCTTGAGTGAGCGGAGATTGGCGACCGGCGCGGGGCCACCGCCGAATGGTACCCCCTGATGCTCGGCCGGCATGAATCCGGCACCCCAGTTGGCCGATCCGCCAATCTGGCCGAGACCACTGGCATTCAGGACGATGTAGCTCGGCAAGTTGTCGTTGGCCCGGCCCAGTCCATAGGAGATCCACGAGCCAACGCTGGGAAAGCCGTTGCGCATGAAGCCGGTGTTCATCTGCAAGCCCGCGGCCGCATGGGCGGCCGTGTCGGTGCGCATGCCGCGAATGATCGCCAGGTCATCGACACGACGGGCGACGTGCGGGAAAAGTTCGGAGACTTCAATGCCGGATTGGCCGTGCGGGGCGAACTTCCAGGGCGAGCCGAACAGCTTGCCCGTTTTCTCCTGCGCCCCCGGGTCGCTCTTCTCCGGCGACGCTTGCTGGTGGCGCCGATTCAGTTCGGGCTTGGGGTCGAAGGTGTCCACATGGCTGACGCCCCCCTGCATGAACAGCACGATGACCGACTTGGCGCGGGCCGGACGATGCAGCCTCGCTCCGGCCGCGGCGGGCTTTCCCTCCGCCGCCTGCGCCAGGAAGCCATCTTGCGTCATGAGGTACGTCAGGGCCGTGCCGAGAAAGCCGTGGCCGGCTTCGCGGAGAAACGTCCGACGGCTGCGAGTGAACGCTGGCTGGCTCACGAGAGAACCCTCGCGGGGTCAGTTGAGGTAGGCAAACTCGTTGGTGTTGATCAGCACCAGGCAAAAGGCCGCCAGCTGCTGTGCCGCCGAGACGCCGCTGCGCCGCTCCGCCAGGTAGGCCTTGCCGGCGGTCCGTTCCTCCGGTCGTGGCGGCCGTGCCAGCACCAGGCGAAACGCATGGCTTACCTGGGCGTCCAGGTCGCTGCCGGCTTCACGCGCGATGCGGGCCGCCAGCACTCTCGACTGATGCTGGGCAAAACCGCCGTTCATCCAGGTCAGCGCTTGCAGCGGGGTGATCGAGACGTTGCGCCGGCCCGTGCTGAAATTCGCGTCGGGACTGTCCAGGAGGTCGAGTTCCGGCACCATGCCGCTGCGTGCTCGACGCACGGCGAGGTACACGCTGCGGCCACTGCTCTTGCCATCCTTGCCGACGCCGCCGCGCTGGGAATCGAGGTTGCCACTGACCGCCAGGACGGCATCGCGCAACGTCTCCGCTTCCAGCCGTCGCGTCCGCCAGCGCCAGAGCAGCAGATTGTCCGGGTCAGCCATGCTGGCGTCCGGGTCCGGCGTGGCAGCCAGCTGGTAGGCGCGCGACAGGACCATGAGCCGCTGGAGTCGTTTCACCTTCCAGCCGTTGGCGATAAAGTCGGCCGCCAGCCAGTCGAGCAACTCGGGATGGGTGGGGCGTTCGCCCATCAGGCCAAAATCATTGGGCGTGGCGACGAGTCCTCGGCCAAAGTGGTGCTGCCACAGCCGATTGACGAAGACGCGGGCCACCAGGGCCTGGCCGGGCCCGGTCATCCAGCGGGCCAGCCAGAGCCGCCGGCCGCTGCTGTGGGGCAATGCCTGCGGCGGCGCCGGCGATTCGATTGCCAGCACGTCGGGCACCCCAACGCTGACTTCCTCCAGCGGCTGTTTGGGATCGCCGCGTTTGAGGAGCCGCGTCGGCGGAATCGTACCGGGCTTTTCCAGCCAGATGTGCGCCAGCACCAGCTCGGGAGGCTTCGCTTGCGTCATCTCCGCCTGTCGCTGTCGCAGTTGCTCCAGCTCTTTCCTTTCGTCTTGGGTCGCCTCACTGGCCACGGTTGCGTCAATTTCCTTGGACAGAGTGGCCAGGAGCTTGTTCTGAACGGGCGAGCGCTGGTCGGCGCGGAGTGCCGCCAGAACTTCCTCGGTGTAGACTTTGCCTTCTGGGACCGGCTGGCCCCTGGCAAGCCGCTCCAGAACAGCTGCTTTACCCTCATCCAGCTTGCGCGACGAGGTCTCCTGGGCGGCCTTCAGTTCAGCCACTTTCCGGCGATGCTCTTCAAGCTCCCGGTTGCTGCCCACGGCCAGTCCGTTGTTCTCTCCCAGCGTCATCAACGGCCGAAATACCGCCAGGAGGCGGTAGTAATCCTTCTGGGAAAAGGGCTCAAACTTGTGGTCGTGGCACCGAGCGCACCCCACCGTCTGGCCCAGGAACGCCTGGGCCACGGTGGAGAGCACGTCGTCGAACTGATCGTAGCGGTGCAACTCCATGTCGCCGGCGAAGACGTCGTAGACTCCCAGGCGCAGGAACGTGAGCGCGATCTTTGAATCGGCGTCCGCGCCGTCGATCTCATCACCGGCCAGCTGCTCCGTCAGAAAGCGGTCGAACGGCTTGTCGCGGTTGAAGGCGTCGATGACATAGTCGCGGTAGCGCCAGGCATTCGGCTTGAGACCGTCGCCTTCAAAGCCGTTGGTGTCGGCGTAGCGAACGACATCGAGCCAGTGCCGGGCCCAGCGCTCGCCGTATTCTGGGCGGGTTAGCAACTCGTCAACGACGGCTGTGATGGCGGACTGCCGGTCACGGCCTGCCGCTTGCTCGAAGGCATCGACTTCGGCGAGTGTCGGCGGCAAGCCAATCAGATCGAGGTAAAGCCGGCGCAGCAGAACGGGCGGGGACGCGTTGCCGACCGGTCGCACGCGCCGCGCTTCGCGGCGGGCTACCAGAAATCGGTCGATTTCGTTGCCAGGCCGAACCGTGTCCTGGACGGCAGGCGGGGCGACCCTGGACAGCGGCTGAAACGCCCAGTGGCGGCGTCCCTCTTCGGCGAGGTTACGGGGGGAAGCCAACCGGCCGCCGCGCGGGTCTGGTGCTCCCAGCTCGACCCACTTGACGAAATCCGCGATCACGGCGTCTGGCAACTTTACTTTGGGCGGCATCTTCAAGTCTGCCTTGGCGTGCTGGATGGCCTGGATAAGCAAGCTGTCCTTTACCTGGCCGGGGACCACCGCGGGACCACTCTCGCCACCGCGAAGCAGCCCCTCGCGCAGATCTACGCGGAGGCCGCCTTTGATCTTCTTGGCCTCCTCGGAATGGCACGCGTAGCACTGCTGCACCAGTACCGGGCGGATCTTCTTCTCGAAATACGCGATTCCTTGCGGGTCAGGCTCGGCGGCGCGCAACGACGAAATTCCCATGGAGCAGTGCGCGAGGACCATGAGGAAGTAACGGATGGGTCTTGGCATGGCAGTTCTCGGCGGGAGGCGGTGGGCCACGTCGTTTTCGAGCAGGCAGGGGGGGGCAAGGAGCGCGGGCAGTCTGATGGGCGATATTCCGTGATCTCGGTCCTACGCTCCCGGCTTGGGCACGTCCCAGAGCATCAGCGGGGTATGGGGAATCCGGCCCGTGAGCAGGGCTCGGCCGTCCGGGGTGAACGCCAGCAGCCGAACGCCACGAGTGCCCGCCTGGATCACCTGGACAGGCTCGCCGCGCTGGACGTTCCACAGCCAGACCTGGCCATCGCCGGTACCCCCGGCGACCAGGTTGCCGTCCGGAGAAAAAGTCAGTGCTTCCAGTTTGCGTTCAAAGCCTTGAATGGTGCGCAGCAGTTCGCGTTTTTCCAGGTCCCAGATTTGCACCTGGCCCGTGATACCGACGGCCAGATGGCGGCCATCGGCCGCGAAGGCCAGCACCGCCGGACAGGCTCGGGTCGGCAGCTGGCCGCGTTCTTCCCCGGTCAAGGGATCAAGCAACAGGATGTAACTGCGCTCGCGCACGCTGAGATCGGCCAGACCCACCGCCAGCAAGTTGCCCACTGGCGCCGCAGCCAGGCAGTCGATGTTCTTGGGCACTGTCACGGTCCTGCGCTCTTGCCCCGTGGCGACGTCCCACAAGTGCAGCGTCCGGTGCGACGCCTGGCGATCCACGGATGCCAGCCAGCTGGCATCCGGCGCCAGCGTGAAATATTGCCGGTCGGCGATGCGGGCGGGGATCGTCCGTTTTTGCTGCCGGGCCGGCACGTCCCAGAAAATGACCGGATCGTCGTTTTGGAGGCTGCGACAGACCATCAGGGTCTTGCCGTCGTTCGCGAACGCCCCCCACCGACCATGGCTCCCGTTCGTCGCCAGCTGGACCTTCTGGACAGCCGATCCTGGCCCAAAGCGCCGGATCTCGCGATAGGAAGCGGCGACAATTTCCCCATCGGCCGTGAAGGCCAGGGCACAAGCGCCCTCGAAACCCAGCACCCGGCGCGGCGCGGTGACCAGGTTTGCCCGCTCGGTGACCAATTCATTAGGCTCGGCCCGCACGAACACCGAATCACCCGATTCGATGGCCAGGTTCTTCTGATCACCCTGGCGAATCACCTCCGCCTTGCCGGTTTCCATGTCCAACCGCAGGGTATCGTGTCCGGCGGAAGCGATATGAAAGCGTTCCCCTTCGATGCGCATTTCGGCCAGGGGTGTGGCTACCACCAGAGGCTGCCGTGCCGCCGGCTGTTCCTGGGCCCCACGCAGCACGCCCTGGTCCAACCACAGCGTCCGCTGTCCCGCCTCGGGCAAGCGCACGGAAGTTTCGGGGCTGAGGTCGAGCGTGCCGTCAATCCAGGTGATCGCAGCGGAGCTATCGCCACCTCGGGTTCGCAGCGTGCTTCCCGGTGGGACCGCCTGCCCGACCTGGGCCGCCTGAATCTCGCCGGACGGCAGCACAATTTCCACGTCCCCCTGCACGCTCACCACGCGGGCGCCGATCTCCTCGGTCGGCCGTCCCAGCCAGAGCCACGCACCTACCATCAGCATCACGGAAGCGGCTACCAGGGCAAGACTCGCCGACCAGCGCCAGGGACGAACTCGACGGCGCAGGGGCGGTTGCGGCAGACGGGCGATGCGAGCCATGACCCCGTCGCTCAGCCGCTGCCTGAGCAACGCTTCCACCCGCTGCATGACCGGCCCGGCCAGATCGACACGGCCCTTACGACCCCACAGTGCGGCATCGAGGTCCAGCAAGGCGACGAACGCCGCGGCGGCCGACGGATCGTCGCGCAGGATACGTTCCAGTTCGCCCAGCTCATCGGCCGTGATGCTGTCGGCGATCAGTTGAACCGTCAATTCGTCAAGGCGCGTCATGCCTGGGCCAGCCTCGTTTGGATGCATTCCTTCAAGTTCAACAGCGCGCGGGCGAACAACTTGCGAACCGCATTGGCCGTGCTTGCTTCCTGGACGGCAATCTGCTCAAAGGTCAAGGATTCCTCATACCGTTGACGGATGATTCGTGCGGCGCGGTCCGTCAACTCTTCGGTGCACTGCTCCAGCGCTTCGCGAAATTCTTCTTCATGGCTGCTGGCACGGCCATCATCGAGCAGCCGCTGCTCCAGATGCTGGGCATACACCAACACCCGCTGCTGCTCCCGGCTGCGGCTGCGTACTTCTTGCCGGACCCGGTTGCGGGCGATGGTCTTGATCCAGGCACGGAAATCGCTGCCGCGCTGAAACTGTTCGAGATGGATAAAGGCGTCCACGAACACTTGCTGCGCCAGGTCCTCGACGACAGCCAACGACTGCGGCTGCGGCCCCAGGGCACGCCATACCGCCACCACTACCTGCCAGACGTCCCGCTGGTATTCGCGGACAATCTCCTGGAAGGCATCGGTTTGCCCGGCCTGAATCTCGTTTATGATCGTGTCGACTTTCATAGCAGCGAATCCTTTGCTCATCATCAAAATGCCACTGGGAAGTGAAATCGGCCATGTGCACGTAAATTTTCCAGGTTCGCTCCCACGTTTGTTGAAGGTGCCGTCAAATCTTGCGTCGCATGGCTGGATTTTTGAATCGGCGGCATTCTGATTGGGCGAGGAAGTTTCATTCGCAAGCCCGCCGTCCTGCCGCTGAGCCCCCCATGCAAAAGTCTTCGTTCCGTGACCGTCCCAGCCGCAGGCAACTTCTGGCACGCCTGGGCCTTGGACTGATGGGCCTGTCCGTGCCCCATACGCTGGCGCTGCGTGCCCTGGGCCGTGGCTCGTCTCCTCCTGGTGCCGGTTTCGGCCGGGCGAAGTCATGCATCGTCTTCTTCTGCTGGGGCGGCGTTAGCCAGCTCGAAACCTGGGACCCCAAGCCCGAAGCACCGGCGGAAGTCCGCGGCAGCTACAAGCCGATTGCCACCGCGGTGACTGACCTTTGCCTCGGCGAATGGCTGCCGCTGCTGGCCAAGCAGACGCAGCGGCTGGCCCTGGTCCGCTCGGTGCATCACAAGGAAACGGGGCATCGTAACGCGGCCTACTGGAACCTGACCGGGCACGCGCCGCATACGCCCGGCGACGATAGTGCCCTGGCACCGTCGCGGCGCGACTGGCCATGCCTGGGTGCCATGATGGCGCGTTTCCGCAGTGCCCGGCAGCCAGGATTCCCCGGCGCGGTCACGTTGCCCTATCAGCTTGCCGATCGTGGGATGCTCAATGGTCAGAGCGGCGGGTTCCTCGGCATGCAGCACGACCCGCTCGTGATGGAGCCGGCGGCTGGCAAGCCCTATGAGGGCAAGTCGCCGCAGAACGGCCGCGCCGATCTGCGTCTGCCCACCGGCGTAAGCCCCGACCGGATGCAAGGCCGGCTCGACCTGCTGAACAAGGTCGACGGGGATGCGGTCGTACGCCACGGCAGTTTCGACCACTACCGGCAAGTGGCGACGGACCTGCTGCTCAGCGCACAGGCGTCGGCGGCTTTCGACCTCGCGCGCGAGCCCACACGGTTGCGCAACCAGTATGGCGACCACGTGTGCGGGCAGAGCGCGCTGCTGGCCCGGCGGCTCACCGAAGCCGGTGTGCCGATCGTCACGATTTACCCTGGGGCCGGCGACCTGAACGGCAGTCAGGGAGACAACTGGGACACGCACATCGAGCACTTTCCACGGCTGCGCGATCGGCTGTTGCCGCCTCTGGACCGCGCCAGCGCCGCGCTGCTCGATGACCTGGCGGCACGCGGCCGGCTCGACGAAACCCTGGTCGTCTGGCTGACGGAGTTTGGCCGCACTCCCAGGATCAATGGCGCAAGCAGCCGCGATCACCACCCGCAATGTTACTCCGTGGCCTTCGCCGGCGGCGGCATTCGCGGTGGTTTCGTGTACGGGCGGTCCGATGCGCACGCGGCCAGGCCTGCGGCCCAGGCCTGCGGTCCCAGCGACCTGCACGCCACGATCTTCCACGCCCTCGGCATCCCGGCCGACGCGCACCTGAGCGACGCCTTGAACCGGCCCATCGCCCTGACCGATGGCGCGCCGTTGCCACTGTTCACCTGAGGCGCCAGCTTGCCAAACCAATTGCCAGTCCTGGCGGAAAACAACATGCTGTCCCTTCGCGGATGAATCGCCCGATGCAGCTGGTGGCGGGTGGGCAAATCATCCCGGAAATCCTGGGCAGCAGCCGGTGAGGATCTCATGACCAATTCAACTTCCGCCGCGCTGACCTGTGCCGCGAGTTTCGTTCTCTGCGGCTTGACGGCCTGTCCGTGCGCGGCCGCGGCTCAGCCGACCGACTTTGACACGATGGTGCGCCCGTTCCTGAAACAGTATTGCCTCGCCTGCCATGGGGCGGCCGTGCAGAAGGGGGAACTCCGTCTTGATGATATCGTGGCACCGACCAGGAATCTGGCGGCGGCATTCCGTGCGTCGGACAAAAAGGTGAGTTGAGGATCGCCCAGCGGCGGCTCTGATAATGCACTCGATACTCCGACCATTGCATGTAGAATTGACTTTCCCACGCTTGTCCCTTCCCTCCGGCATCTGTTGCACAAGCCAGGGCTTCATCATGAACATCTTCCCGCGTTCCCTCCGGATGGCCCTCCGACTGGCTCTGGTCGCACTGGTGGGCGGTCTGCTCGTCGGTCTGCCCTCCCGGAGCGCCGAGCCTGCCGCGGAAGACCTCCTCCGGGCCGTCGGCTGCCATCACGGACTGGTCGTCCACATCGGCGCGACCGATGGCAGCCTGGCGGAATCACTGGTGAAGCAGCATCCCGTCTTGGTCCACGTGCTGGCGGCGGACGCCGCCGCCGAGGCGAGGCTGCGCCGTCGATTTGTCACGGCCGGCGTTCACGGCCAGGCCACGGCCGGCCGGCTGATGGCGGACATACCGTTGCCGCTGGGTGACGAAGTCGCCTCAGTAGTGGTGGCGGACCTCGATGCAACCAGGGGATTGAATCGCGAGGAAATCTTGCGCCTGCTGCGGCCGCTGGGCAAGGCTTACCTGAAGGCAGGCGGACGGTGGCAAGCGGTGAGCAAACCCCGGTCCCGCGACGTGGACGATTGGGCGCAGTACTACCATGATGCGGCGACGAGCGATCTCTCGACCGACAAAATCGCCGGCCCGGCGCGCGGCCTGCAATGGCAAATCGGGCCGCAAGACACGCACAGCGACGGAGTCCGCGTGATTGGCGACCTGGTGATCGGGCACGATACCCAGGGACTCTGGGCGCGCGACGCCTTCAACGGCCTGCCCTTGTGGCGACAGCCTGGCCTGCTTCCCGCGACACGCTTCGGATGGCTGGTCGATGCGGAGCGCATCTACATTTACCCAGCTGGTAAGGCCGGCGCGCCAGGCCAATGTCAGATCGCTCTCGATCTGCGCACCGGGAAAACCATACTCGAGTACCAGGAAGGACTGACCTTCTCCCTCCCCAGGGAGATGCCCAGGGACAAGGATGCCGAAAAGCAAGTCCGCCAGGAGTTGCGGGACCGCGCCAAGGATTTTCAGGCCCGGCTTATCGATGGCCTGCTGATTCAAGTCTCGGGGCCTGGCCTGGCGGTGCTGGACGCCAAGACCGGCAAACGCCTGTGGGGCGCGCAAACTCCCGAGGGCCTGGTGTGGGGCCATCCGCTGGCGGCGGGCGACACCCTCTATGCGGTGCAAGGCGCCTGGGCGCGCTCGCACTCTTACACGCACTGGCCGATGACGCTCGTTGATCGGGTCGTGGCCTTTGACCTGCCGACCGGCAAGCAGCGCTGGCTCTGGGAGTGGAAGAAGGAGATGCCGGCGTACTTCGCGGCCGAGGCCAAGAACGACCCGGACGACAATACCCGAGCGGTGAGGCGGTTCGGCCTGGAACCGGCCGAGCAGCGCGCGGCCGCGGCGTACAATATGGCCCTCGATCAGGGCCACCTCGTGTTCGCGCTGCGAGCCGAACTGAAGAGCGTGTGGCAGGGCGCCGGAATTGTGCGCCAGCTCGTCCTCAACGCAAGGACGGGCAGGTTCGTGGCGTATGGCCGCACGCCCGCGGATCGCACCGCCAAGGATCCCGGCCTAATCGGCCACCTGCACTCGGGCAATCGCGTACTGCCGGTCGGTGGGCGCTGGTGGTTCCCTAACATCGTCGGTGTTTACGGTAGTGTCGATCCTGCCGCGCCGACGGATGCGGAAAAGTTCGAGCGCGCTTACGCTAAGCTCCTGCGGCCCGTCGCCTGCACCGTCTATCGCGCCTCGCCGAACTATCTGTTCGGCTCCTTGACGACCTATAAGCTCGACGGCAGCGAGGTGCAGCAAACCAACGCGGCCCGGACTACCTGCGACGTCGGGGCGTTCCCGGCCAACGGCATGACCTACATCACGCCGAATCACTGCTTCTGCATGCCCTACTTGCCAGGCCACAACGTTTTCCATCCCCGCCGCCCGCGGGAGGCCGATGACGCGGGCCGGCTCGAACCCGGCACGGGCGAGCCAGCGTCGGCCGTCGCGGCCGCGGGCAACGATTCCTGGCCCATGTACCTGTGCGACAACCTCCGCTCGTCGTGGAGCGGTGCCAAGGTGCCTGCCAACCTCCAGGCCGCCTGGACCATACGACCCGCGCAGCCGCTGGAGGGTTTGGTCGGTCAGGATTGGACGAATCAATGGTATGGCCAGGGGCCAGTTACCGGGGTGAGCGTCGCGGAAGGCATCGGCGTCTTGGCGCTCACCGATCGCCAGGAAGTGGTGGCCATCGATCCGGGTACGGGCCAGGAGCGCTGGCGTGCCGCGGTGGAAGGTCGCATCGATTCCCAGCCGACCATCGCGAAAGGTGCCGTTTACGTCGGCACCCGGACGGGCTGGCTTTACGCCTTCCAGCGCGATTCCGGCAAGCGGCTCTGGCGCTTCCGCGCCGCGCCCCGTCGTGAACTCATCGTCGTCGATGGCCAACTGGAATCGCCCTGGCCGCTCTTTGGCACCGTCACCGTCACCGAGCAAGGAGTCTGGGCCGTGGCCGGTCGCCACAACGATTGCGACGGCGGCCTGTGGTGGTGGCGACTCGATCCGGCAACAGGCCAGGCTCTGGCCCGCGGCCGATTCGGACGGGACGAAATGCGCGGCACCACCGGCAACATCGGGTTCGAGATCAATGTCAACTGGCCAAACGGGGCCAATTCGCCGCCGGTGACCGACGGCAAGCTTTTCCTGATGCCCCGCATCCCCTGCAAGCTGGAAGACGGCCGCCTCGCCGTGGCGGACCTCGGCAATAACCCGAAAGCGGGCGAAAGGGAATACTGGGAGAACGCCTATGCCGCCGGGATCCTGGTGCCGGGCAATCGAGGCCTGCTCAACCGGATGGATTTCCTCAACGGCTACAAGATGAGCGCCTTTGGGTTCGTCCAGGCCAAACTGTTCGCCTATCGGGGAGAGCGCTTCGTCTGTGTCGGCGGCACGGATGGTGCCGCGCAGCATCGCGGCGGCAGCGGCGGTTCGTGGGTACGCGCCTTCGAGCGAAAGGAAAAGCTGGGTGAAGTCAGCGTGCCCAACAAGAATGACCCCGACCGCCCCATCAAGAATACCGTCGGCGCCGTCATGAAGTGGGACAATCCGATGCCCCTGGCGAGCCGCAACGGCACCGAAGTGCTGGCGGTCGCGGGCGACGCGGTACTTGTCGGTGTGTCAGTGACACACTCGGATCGGCAGCGCTCGCCATTCCGCTTGCTGGTCCTTGGTCTGGCCGATGGAAAGCAGCAACAGGAACTTGCCCTGCCGGCGCGGCCCATCCTCGGCGGCATCAGCGCCGTGGCCGGCCGCGTTTACGTGACGACGGCGGACGGCACCGTGACCTGTTTCGCAGCTCCATGATCCAGCCAAACGGTCGATCCTCCCCGAAGGCAGCCAGCAGGAGATTGCCTCATGCGCAGATTTGCTCGCACACTGCTTATCCTGGGATGCACCCTGGCTTTGCTGGCCATTAGCCCAGCACCAGCACAGCAGGCGAAGGGCGAGAAAGAGAAAGATCGGCAGCGCAAGTTGTTCGATCCGCAACATGCCGGTCCGGAGGCGATGCTCCAGGGAGAGTACGAGGGCAAACGAGGCGTCGAGAAGTTCGGGGCGCAGTTGGTAGCTCGCGGCGAGCGGCAGTTTCACATCCTGCTCTTTCCCGGTGGACTGCCCGGCGACGGCTGGGACGGCAAGGATTATGTCTTCATGGAGGGCGGCACGCTGAAAGACCAGCGGATCGAGTTCAAGTCCAGCGCCGATTCCGGCGACGGCGCCCAGGCCACCGTGGCGGATGGCAAGATCACCGGCACTCTCAAGGCGGGCGACCCGTTTGTGCTCCAGCGGATCGAACGGTGCAGCCCGACGCTGGGCGCCAAACCGCCTGCCCAGGCCGTGGTGCTGTTCGATGGCCGCGACACGGCTGCCTGGCAAGACAAGGCGCCCACGATCGAACCCGCTGCGCTGCCCATCATGGACGAGCACGGCCGGTTGCTCGCGGGCGCGGTCTCCAAACGGAGCTTCCGTGATTTCACGTTACATCTCGAGTTTTACCTGGGCTTCGAGCCGGAGGGTCTGCCCTGGCGGCGTGCCGACAGCGGAGTCTACTTGATGGAGCGCTACGAGATCGCCGTGGGGGATACCTGCGGTTTCGATTTCGACATCGTCGGGACCGCCGGCCGGGTGCCACCGACGGTTTTCACGGACAAGCAGTTGAAAGGCGAGAAATTCGGCCTCTTCATGGGGAAGAAGAACCCTCATCCGGCCTACTGCGGCACGCTGTTCCGTGCCAATCGGCCAGCACCCAACTACTGCTTCGCGCCGCTGACCTGGCAGACGCTGGACATCGAGTTTCAGGCGCCGCGTTTCGACGCGACCGGCAAGAAGCAGCAACCGGCGACCGTGTCGGCCAAGCTCAACGGCCTGCCGGTGGTCGAGCGGCAAACCGTCAACGGTCCCACCGCGCACGGGGCCAAGGGTGAAGTACCCGAGGCGCCCCTCTGGCTACAGGGTTACCAGCGCACGGTGCTGTACCGCAACATCTGGCTGGTCGAGAAGAATGTCGCGGCTGCGCCCTGAGTCGAGGAGGACACAGCCGAACGCTGCTATCGTGCTTGGACGTTGCAATTCGGGTACTGGTTCTTGAACTTTTCCACGCCACGGTCGGTCACTGGAGCGCCGCTGACGTCCACGATCCGGAGTTTCGGCAACCGACCCAAGGCGAGCAATCCCCGATCGGTAATCAGGGTTTGGGTGAGCCGCAATTCCTCCAGTAATTGCAGTCCCATCAGGGCGTCCACTCCTTGATCGGAGATCGGAGTCATCGTCAGATTGAGGTACCGCAGCTCCGCCAACCTCGTCAAGTGGTTCATGCCGTTAGCCGTCACCTTGGTTGCAGCCAGGTTCAACGCTTGCAACTGCTCTATTTGAGCAAGTTCTTTCAGGCCCGCATCGGTGATGGGCGTGTCGTGGAGGTACAGGACACGCAGGTGTTTCATCCCACGCAGCGCTTGCAGTCCCTTGTC
>JAEUIF010000715.1 GCA_016795185.1 Planctomycetia bacterium
GTTTCTGCGACTGGCTCAATGTGGGCGACTTGTCCCTTCGTCATCAGCCCACAGATTCCACATCCCAGGTGAGACTCTCTCTTGATGTCTTTTTTGATTGCATCGGGGATGTGTGGGCGAGTTCCCTTCGGTGGCAGGGGCCAGGGTTCATTGAGATAGTCCGAAAACCGAATCAGATCAGCTTGGGAGAACTGCTGCCCAGCTTCTTCCGAGGACTTCGCTACAGGTAACTTCACATCGCCCTTGGGCTTTGGCGAATTCTCAACGAAATAGTCAATCAACTCGACGCCGACTCCCAAGAACATCGCGGCCTCAATTTTCGTGAGCAACTTCATCAATCCCTCGTTCTTGCTCTCAGCAGCTTCAAGAGGAGGAGTCGCTTGACCCACGGATGGTGTCGGACCAGACTTCATTTTAACTGCGGAAGGCAGTTTCAGACAGGTTCATCTCGGCTCCGACCTGCTGCATCCGGGCATCGGGTCGCTCGTCGGGCAAGATGCACACGGCGGCGGGGTTACCGGCGAAGGGCTTGTCGGTGAAGGCATCAACGTGGAAGAGCGGTATTGGCATGACGTGTCCTTTGTGGTCTGCCCTGGTCAACCTCGCCGCATTTTACCGCGTAGTGGTGGTTGATAGAATCAATGGTGAAAGAACCGGACACGCCGAGGAACTTTCCATGCCGATCTCTCCTGTCGCAGCCCTTAAGCGTCTGAACGAGCCGGTCACGGTCGAGATGCCAATCCGGCGAACGAAGAGCTGCACCTGTTCCTCGCAGTTCTTCCTCGACTGCGAGGAGAACAAGCGTGACCCGAAGAACCTGGGCCTGATCGTCACCGCGGCCGGGGCTGCCCGCTTCAAGGACGCCGGCATTGATGACCCTGCCGAGCACTTCCAGGGCAAGACGGTACAGGTCCGTGGCACTGTCATCCTGAAGGAAGGCTTGCCCTACATCGAAGTGGATGATCCTGGTCAGATCGAGGTCGTCGGATGAGGGTGCTTGCGAAAGCCGAACTGATGGCACTTCTCGATTGGCCGGTGCGGCTGGGCCACGGCATCGAGTAATTTTTTACTCGGATGCAGGCAGACTCGCCAGCAGCTTACTTCTTCCGCAACTTGCTGACGAACGCCACCGCCCTCTGAATCCACTCCTTCAACTGCTCGTCGGTCTGGATGCCCGCAGGATCGACCACGACCCAGCCCTTCAGCGGCCTGCCGGTGATGTCGAACTCCCGGACGCACGGCTCCTTCAGGGCGTCCGCGTAGTCGTCTACGTCGAGGCGGACGAGCAGCGACTGCTGCCAGACGCCCACACACACGTTGCCGTGCAGCAGGAAGCAGAAGCAACCGAATAACTTCTTCTCGGTGACGCCCTTCTTGTGGGCCAGCTCTTGGCGGATGCGTTCAGCTAGGGCTTCGTTGAAGGCCATCGAAGGTTCTTCTAGGGAGGTGGTGGCGACCAGCCGGAGCACTTTCAAGAACCGCCTCCTGTATCAGCCAAAGACCCGCTTGATCGCGTCTTGTTTCACGTCTGGGTATAGATGACGGTAGCGGCGTCGCTGTTCCTCGGTCTGGTGGCCCACCATGTCGTCAATGATTCTTTGGTCCACTCCCTGGCTCGCCAAGGCCGATATGAAAGAATGCCGGAAGACATGCCAACCTTTCAACACGCACCACTTCGACACTCGCAGGGCTCGCTGGAAGTAGTTGTGTGCCTCGCGTGGGGTAATAGCCTTCCCGGTATCCTTGCAGAATAGTGTCGTGCCATCAGTGCGGGTATTCAGCCAGTCCGCAAGCACTTCCTTGAGAAAAGGCGACAACGGTACACGCCGAGTAGTCAGCTTCCTCTTGTCACGTTTCTTCTCCCTGATGGTCACGACGCCTTGTTCGAGGCTCACGTCCGACGACAACACTCGCACTATTTCTGAGCGTCGTGATCCTGTGTGGGCAGCGAATACGAACATTGGGTATACCCACGGACTCACGGGCCTACCCTTCACCCAGTCCAACAGTTCGCTCACCTCGTTAGTGCGGAGGTAGACGCACTCCCAGACTTCTTCCTGATCATCGCCGGCCTTAATGCGACGTTCAGCTTCTTCCCAGGTCATGAACGGCAGGCTTTCTTTGGTTTTTGCATAATCCAGGTGACTGCCTGGAAACTCTTCGTTCAGTCCAAGGTGTCGGCGAGCCCAGTTCCACGCGGTTCGCAGGCTGACAATCTCCTTCTTGATGGTGGCTGACGAAGGATGGCGTCGCGGCTTGTCCTTCGGCTCGGGCGGCTTGGCGTTCTTTCGCGGGTACTTCCGCTTGGCCTTCAAAGCCTCCTTTTCACGACGCTTCTTGCGATAGATGTTGGGGTCAATCCACTCAGCGGCCCGCGTGTCCACGTACTTCTGCATGTCCGGTCTGAGCAAGCGAGGAATAAGCCTATCCTTGCCGAGGATGCGTTCCAGGTGATCGAAATGAAGATTGATGCCTTCCAGGGTAGTCCCTTCCAACTTGTTCTCCTGGGAAGCGAAGTACGCTTGCCGCAGTTCGCCGAGGGTCAACTCCTTCAGAGTCGGCGAGGCGTGTTTCGGCGGCTTGCCGTCATGCTGAACGAACTCGACGATGTCGCAGCCGGCAGGCAGATGCACGAGCTGCTGCTTGAGCCGCATAAGCCAATGATCCACCTTGCCGACCATCGCGTGGGCCTCTTGTTCCTTCACCTCGCCGAGCCAGATGGTTTTTTGCTCGCCGTTGTACCGGAACAGGACCCGCCAGCTGCCGTTGCGGTTTTGAAGCCACGCCATACAGTACCTGCGTTGTGGTAGCAATTTGGTAGCAGCATTGGTCCATATGAGCCCAATGTGGCACCATGCCATTCTAGGCTACTTCTGACGTAAAGTGAATTGCAGCAGAAAATTGAAGTGTGAACGCAGTGCGGCCGAAATGCGGGCGAAAGTACCGATTACCGGACTGTCGATCCGGTGGTTGCGGGTTCGAGTCCCGTCGCCCTCGCTGAAGCAGGATAACGACTTACGTCAAGTGAGCCGATCCGCAGGAAAGCCTGTCCCTCCAATATCCCTCAATCGAGGGCTGGAGGGTCAGGCTTTTTTTGCTTTCAGCACGTCGGGAACGTGCAGAACCTTCACCGCTTCATCCATCTGGCGAGCCAGGTTGATGTAGCGCTGCGTGGTCGAATAGCTCCGGTGCTGCATCAGGGCTTGAAGGGCGTCCGGCGTCAACTGGTCTGCGTTCATCGTGGCGAAGGCCCGGCGCAGGTCATGAAATCCGTACACGTGACACGCCGGGGTGTGCTCGTGCTCGCCGTGGCAGGGCAGATGAACGCCTGCCTTCTGCTGGATCCGCGTGAACTCGTCGTACAAGTCGTTCTTGTCGCCGTCCCAAGAGAATATGAACACCTCGAAACTCGGCAATCGCTTCAGGTGTTCGACGACGACTGGATGCAGCGTGACTTTCTGATCCCGCTTGCCTTTGTTGTCTTTGTGCCAGGTGATGGCCGTTGCCTTGTCCAAGTCGACGTCGTCACGGCGCAGAGCGAGGAGAGAGCCGATCCGCCAACCAGTCATGTACGCCGTGACGATCAGCGCCCGCCACCACTCAACGGCGGGATAGGGCATTCCGGCGGGCCGCGTAGCGTGGCCGCACGCTTCGTAGATCTTTGCGAAGTCCTCCGGGGTGGTGTAGGTCGGCAGCTTACCTGGCTCGCGTTCCATGTCGAACGCGGGGACCTCGACCACGTAGCCCCAACGCTTCGCCTTCCGCAGCGCCGCCCGCAGGTGACGGAGGTCTTTGTTGACCGTTGCCGGAGACACCCGGTCGCCCTTCTTCTTCCCGGGCTCCTGGCGGCGTTTGGCGATGAAGGAATCGATCGTATTGGTCTTGATGGCGGCCATGCGTACGGGTTTGCTGATCCGCTCGAAATGGCCGAGGGCGGCCCTGATCTCCTCACGGCTACGCACCGCCAGCCCTGGTAGGACTTTGTCCTCGTACTCCGCGCGAAACTCCGACCAGGTCTTCTTGCTGTTCAGGTGGTAGGTTCCTGTCAGCAACTCCGCCTCGATCTTGCGCTTCAACTTGTCCGCGTTCTTTTGCCCGGTAGCGCCCGGCCCGCAGCTCTGGCAGCGCCGCTTGCCTGCGGGGTCGAGCCAACCGACGTACCAGCTTGCCTGCACGACGCCGTACTTCTTCACCTGTTTGGCGTCCTGATAGACCCACGCCTTCATCGTTCGCTCCTCGCCGGGGAGGCCGCGGAGACAACAACAGCCGGCAGGGACCGCGGCTTCCCTGCCGGCTGTGCGCTTCAATCGGGGCGACCGCGGGCGGCGTCGCCTAGTTCAGGTTTTCTTCGAGATAGCGCAGGAGGTCCACGCGGCGGTAGCGGATGCGCCGGCCGGTGATCTGGCAGGCGCGGACCCGGCCCGCCCGGCGGGCGTCGCGCAGCTGGTGCGGCTTCAGCCCGAGTAAGGCGGCCGCCTCGGGCTCGGTCAGAGCCATTTGCTCGCTTGGATTCGACCGAGCGGCCCCCAGGCGCTCCTGGACGGCCTGCGCCAGGTGCGCGATCAGCGGCTCCAAGGCGGAAGCGGGCAAATGGATGGTCAGGTGCTTCTCCATAGGCGTTTCACTTCTCCAGATCAAGGTTCGTTCAGCGACAAAGCCGGTTTGGAGGCCAGCCGCAACCCAATCGATTCCGTAGACGGCGACAGCAACACGGTCGCCGCACCTCGATCCTCCCCGCGGCTCCAGGCCCAGTGGCACTGGGGCGGAGGCGTCTCGCCGTCTCGGTCAGGCGACCGGGGGAACGGCAGCAGCAGCCCTGCATCCTCCTTTCCGGTTGAAGCTCACTCCGCCGATAATCGACCACGCGGAAGCGGCACGTGCCGGCCGTGTGGTCTGGTCAGTTATCGGCATGATCAACCCAGCAACAGGGCGGGGGGCGGCGGCGGCAAGCCGCATTCCTGGAAAACCGCCGCTTGCGCGGGCGACAGCGGCCTGCAGAGCAGATAGCGCTGCCTGCCAAACGCGACCTCCACCGCCCGAACTACGCAAACCGCCTCCAACCCAGCTTGGAACCGACCAGCTGGTGGCTGTTGCGCGGCCGACTCAGCAGGGCGGCAGGTCATGCTGGCAAGGCGCAGTACGGCCAGCCAGCCCGCGATTGCGCCTAGCATATCACCAGTTCGCGCGGAACGCTTCTGGCGCAACAAGGGCCGAAGTACCTGCCAGGCTAAGACGTGCCAAGCCTGCAACTCCTTGTGGTATTCATAGAGGCGGAACAGGTCATCACTCGGCGATTGGCTGCTAAACCGCAGTACTCGACAACCCGCCCGTTGGGGTTGCGATCCGATCTGGCCCACTACAGTTTGGGGTTCCGTTTGCTCCTGCTTTGCTGACGATTGTGCTGCGTAAGGCTCCGGCTCAGCGGCCCGATCCCTGTCGACGGAATCGTCACAATCAAGTACCAACGTGGCGTCATCGTCCTCAACCCGCTGCCGGTGTAGTTGCGCCGTCCGGCCCGGCAGCCAAGCGGTCGCGACTTGCGGGAATTTGCGGCGCGCTTTCTCCAACGCGATTTCCTCGATCAGCACGATTTCGTTGTGGCCCCTCAGCGCCTTTCGCTGAGTTGGAGTAAACGTCCGATCCGGGCATACCACGACGAGCGAGGCCAGGTGATATTGATCGCGCAACGCATCCAGATCATCCCAGAGCAAATGGCCACCGGACTTCTGGTTGAGCCAAAGGCCGTTGCCGAGCGCGGCTCCGGACTCTGCGAGCACGGTACCGAACAACCAGGGGTAATGCTCCGTGCCGGTCTTGAACCGCTGGGTGTTGGTCCAACGGCTCAGCGAGAGCACTGCCCGCGGCAGCGGCCCCGCCGGAGTTGGCAGGGCGGGTGGTTCAGGGCTGGGTCCTTGACTGTGCTTGCCCAGGAAGCCCAGCGTCTCCTCGAAATCGCGGCGCGCCAACACGGTGAAGCGTTCGCCTCGAGCTTGTTGCACCCAATCCCAGGGCGGTATCGGCTCGTTTTGCCGCGACAGCAATACCTGCGCGACCAGGGACATGGCCGCCCGCTCCAAATGGTAAGAGCAGTTAAAGTCCTCGGCCAGTTTGGCCAGTTTCTGGGGCATGCCGGCTTGTTCCCAGCGCTTTTCAAGCAACAAGAGTGGGCCGTAGAGTTGCCCTCGGCCGACGGGAACCGAACCAGAGGACTCGATCGGCGTCAGTCGATGAGTGGGGCATAATCTAGCCAGTTGCGCGGCCAGCTTGAGGAGTGTGCCGTCCTGCCGAAGCAGATCCAGCCGGCCGAGGCGGGCAATGACGTGCTGCAAAACGCGGGCACCTTCGCGTCGCCCCTCGACCAATTGCAGATACTCCCGGTGGCCGGAGCCGCTCTTTAGCGCTTTCGTGCGAAAGTACATACGGACCCCGCGGCGGCGATGGTTGCAACAACACTGCACAACGTCATTCTACAGAATTCCAAGATTAATCAATTTTTTTGAACCCAAATAAAAACACAGGCATCTACTAAAATAGTGAGGTCGCATCCGACGCCGCCCCGGAAACATGGCCGGCTGAGATCGGTTTTCGCCGCTGCGCGGACAGTACGACCTGGCATTCAGAAAGGAGTCGAAATCGATGAGCGAGAATCGTTCGTGCATTCCGGGCGACCACTGCGCGGAACCCATCAACATCTACACCGTGACCGCGCTGCCGCCTGTGTGCCGGCAGCCCTTCGGGTTCGCCCGCCTGGAGAACCATCGCGTCGGCGCACAGGTGGGAATCCACGCTCGGGCACCGCGAGTTCCGGGGCGGACACTGCGTCGGCCGCGAACGCAACCGAAAAACCGGAAGGGCCGCTCATGACCGCAATGACAACCACCCCCGTCCGTTCCCCGGCGATGGCGACGGCGCTGCAAACCCACAGCGAGATCCTGGCGCACGATTATCCTGGGCTCGATGAAGGGCAAGCTCAACAGTTTTTCGAGCGCCTGGCCGACGTGCTGAGGTTGCCGCTTGACCGTCCATCCGCAGAACCTTCAGAAGCCGACCCGGCCGCGTCGCCCCTGGACGACATAGTAACTCGGTTTCCGTTTACCCTGCTGGAGCGGGCGCTCGAGGTTTACGACTCGCCGCAGGAAGCGGTCGTGGTGCTGCTTGCGGGGCAGACGCCCGACCTCGTGCGTTACGCCCTGGCTGCGGACTACCTGTTCGGCGAGCGGCCGCCGCTTCTGTTGCTGGAGGAATTGCAAAGTCACTTCGGTGCGTTCATCGCGTTTCTGGAGGCCGATTGCACTCATCTAGTGCGGACCGGACTGCCGCAGCGCCCCTTCCACGCCTGTATGTGGCTGTACCGCAACCTCGGACGCCTGTACGGTACCCGACGGACATTCTCGCCCACGCCGGCCGCCGAGCTCTTCCCTGACAGCTCAGCTGCCCCGGCCTATCGCTGGCTCAGAGATGCGGGCCATGCGAGACGTCTCCCCCACGAACCGCTGCAGATCACCAACGGTGACTACCGGCAATGCACTTATGAAGCAGCGGATCTTCTGCCCAGACTCGACGCGAGCGACGCACGAAGGTTGGACGAGGGGCGCAGCAAGTTCTTTGATTTGAAGATCGCGCTCCTGCAACTGCTGCTCGACGCCGCCAGCCGCCAGGATGCGACGGGGCTGGGCAGTCGGTGCCGGGTTTTGCTCACCGACTCGCTCTCCCCTGACGAGATCGAGTTCTACTTTCGCCTGGACCACCACTACCTGGGAAGAAGTTTCGGCCAGCCGCCCTTCGGAGCGCAGGACCGGAATATGATTCCCGGCGGTTTGACGAACCTGCTGGAAACCGCGGGCCACGTCGAGCAGGAGCTGACGGTCGGCGCAATGCGCCGGACGCGCGAGGCACTGGACCGAGAGCTGCCCGACTGGTCGATCCACCTGCACGGCGGCATGACCGGCGCAAGTTATTTCGCCGCCTGTCGACGGTACGGCCGCGGCCGCGTCGATGCCGTACTCGCCCGGTTCATCGCCTGGGCGGAGCGCGAACGCCTGTTCTGGTTGGGCTACCGCAACCAGGTCGACGCGATCCGCCCGTGTAACACGGCCGCCCTGCGCCTCCCCGAGGGAACCACGGCGGGGCAGTGGCAGAATTGCCAGTCCACGGTCCAGGCCTTTGCCGATCTTTGCCTGGCCCACCAAGTAGCGAACGGACTGCCACCGACGCTGGCCGTCTCGCCCGTGGGAATGCCGCCGCCGAGCGTCGCGCCCGAGGCCGTCTGCGAATACCAGTTTCGTCGTAACGGTGACGGCTGGAGCATTCGCTTTCGCGAAGAGGACGGTCAGTTCAAGGACCGTAAAGGCCTACAGCATATTCACCGCTTGCTCGCGTCGCCAAGGCAGTCGTTGAACGCGCAGCACTTTTACCATGCCGCTGAAGATCTCGCTACGTCGCGTCGGGCGGAATCTGCCGCCGCCTACGAATCCCCCGAAGACCTGCCTCAAGGACATCAGGAGCAAGAGGCTGTCGATAAGCAAACAGTTCGGGAAGTACGTGCCAAAATCCGAGAATGCGAGATCGAACTACAGCGCGCCCAAGAGAACAAAGTCCCGGCCGAAGTCGCGCGCCTTCAGCGCGTTTTGGACTCGCTTAAGGCATACCTGAAAAACGCCAGTTCGGCCTTCGGTGGAAAGCGCACTTTGGCCGCAAGCGGAGGGGCAAAAGCCAAGAATACCGCCGAAACGGCGATACGGAGGGCTTACAAGAGTCTGGAGAAGAGCACGCCTCCAATGCCTAAACTGGCGCTTCATCTTCGGCAATCGATTCAGTGGGACGCGAGCTCGTGCTCATACAGTCCGACCGAACAGCCGAATTGGGTGCTTTTCTAAAAAAATTGCCTGCGGACGCCCTTTGTCGGCGTGCGGACACGAAATGTCCCGCGGTACTTCCAGGCGATGATGGCCATCGCCTTCGCACACCTGGAGGTACCGCCGTGTCTGATCTACTCACCGTATCCGAGGTCGCTCGCCGCCTGGGCGTCCGTCCCCGGGACATCTCCGACCTCTTCTATCGCCGGCTGCTGGACGACGCATGCTGCCCCGTCGTCGGCAGCCGGCGGCTCATCCCCGAACAGTACGTCGCGACCATTGCTGCCGCATTGCGGCATGCTCCCCGGACTCGCGGCGCGGGAGGCTAGCGCAGAGCCGACGACCGTGCAGCCGCGTCGCTGCCGGCCGACACCGCACTTCCATGCTTAGAGGGACGAGATTGATGAGCGAGAATCGTTCGCGCACTTGGGCGCTGAGCCCCGCCAAACTCGGCTGGGGCACGGCCTACTGTCGGCAGGATGGGTACACCCCCGCCTACCTGTACCTCGACGGCCGCTGCCGTCTGGTGCAGCGTCTCATCCGGACCATCGTCCGCCACCAAAACGCCGGGCTGAGCCGGCGGGAGCGTCGCGCCGGAGCCCGCTGCCCTCGGATCGCTGGCATTGTCGCCGCCGACGGCGTGGCCGTGGCCCTCGACGGTCACCACTGCGAGGTCGTCGCCGCGCAGTGGGCGCCGCTGCACCTCGACGCGCAGGTGCAGCAGCTGGCCCCCGACGTCGGGGCGATCCTGCGGCTGGACCTGCCGGCGCCGTGGTTCTACGTGGCCGTCGTGGTCCATGACCGCTTCCAGGTCACGGTCTGCCGTGACCTGGCCGACCTGGAGCGTGTGCTCGGCCAGGCGGGGCACCGGTCGGCGTGATGCCGCCGTCGTCGGGTCCGTACCCCTGCATCGCAACTGGGAGACGAGAAATGAATCGGAAGAATCGACGTTCGCGCGCGCAGAGCGGCCTCGGGGCCATGCGTCGGGCGCTCGCCCGCTATCGGGCGGAGGGCCAGGTGCCGGTGGTCGTCCAGCTGGACAACCGCTGCGCCTGGGGCCGGGCCGCCGCCCAGGCCTTCGCGCCCAATACGCGGCCCGATCCCGAGCAGCACGCCATGCTGCGCGAGGAGACGGCCACGGGCATCGTGTGCGTGGAGGAGGCGATGGCCGTGCTCGGCGACCGGCCGTGCGAGGTCAACCCGCAGCAATGGGAGGCGCTGGACCTCGACCGGGTCGTCCAGACCCTAGCGCCCGACACGCGCGCGGTCCTGCGGCTGCCGCTGCCCGCGCCGTGGTTCTTCGTGGCGCTGGTCCAGGACGACCAGCTGACGCTGGCCGTCGTCCCCGACCTGCCTAGCCTGGATTGCGCACCGTGTCGAGGTGTGGACGCCCGGCGGCGCGGGTGGCCCGGCGGCGCGGGCGGCCGCAGCGCTGGGGAGTGGCCGGGACGCGGCCACCCGCGCCACGCGGCGAAAAACGGCGGTTGGGCCCGCC
>JAEUIF010000722.1 GCA_016795185.1 Planctomycetia bacterium
CGCTGCCCGTCAGGTCCACCAACGTCAGGGCGGCGCGGCCAGTGCGATCCTCCAGGAGTTTGTTCGGTTGCTGAGCTTCCGGCGGCGGTTGCACGGCGGTGTAGCGGATGCCGCTGCCGTCGAACCAGCCGCCGGCGTCGAACAGGCGGTTGAGTGCTTCGAGCAGGTGTGGACAGGAGCGCCAGTTGACATCCAGGTTATGCGGCTCGGCCTGGTGCTGAGCCGTCAGTCGCTGACTGGCATGCAGGTACGTCTGCACATCCGCGCCGCGGAAGCCGAAGATGGCCTGTTTGGGATCGCCGACCACGATCAAGCGATGTTGTTCCGCATCGTTCACGAAGATGCGCTGAAAAATGTTCCACTGCACCGGATCGGTGTCCTGGAACTCATCGACGATGGCGTAGCGATAGCGCTGCCGCAACACCCGCAGCAGGTCGGCCGCGCGCGGGTTGCGGAGCGCATCGAGCGCGGCGGCGACGCGCGTCAGCAGGTCGTCGAAGCTCTGCAAGCCGCGCTCGCGTTTCAGGGCCGCCAGGTGGTCTTGCAACTGGCAGACGGTGCGGACCTGGAGTTGGTGTTCCAGCGCGAGGTCGCCATAGATCGCATTCAGTTCTTGGAGAATGGGCACCGCCTCGGCGAGCCCTGGACAGTGTCTGGCCAAACCCACCTTTGCCTTGGTCGGCAGACTTTCGGACAGCATGGCGAAGCCCTGCTCCTCAAAAGTCTTTTTTGCCGATTTTTTGCAGCGCCAGAGTAGCCGTCGAAACGATGCCATCGGCTGCACGGTCGCATCGGGTTCGGCCAGCCAGCGCAGCAACGGTTGCAAAACGCCGGCGCGCCGCGGTTCGCGGTGGTCGGCCCGGTAGTCGAGCTGGCCGAAGCCGGTATACCAGGCATGCGTTTCGGGCAATTCCAGGCGGGGCGTTTCCCGCGCGAGCTGGCGGACTTGCTGCACCTCGGCCCGCAGCCGGGACTCGAACGCATCGAGCCGTTGGCCCCAGTCCTGCTGCATGGGTGGATGAAAGCGATGGTCGCAGCTCGGCCGATATTCACCGACCAGCCGGCACACGCGCTCTTCCCACTTCACCGCGCCGCCCTGCTGCCCGTAGCCGGCGAGTTCCAGGATCAACGGCAAGCGGTCGCCAAAGTCCTGCCGCCACAACCGACGCTGCACTTCCCGCAGGCAGGCCGGCAGCAAGTCCTTGTCGTGGACCAGCTGCGACCGAAAATCCTGGCCGTTCTCGAAGGCGTATTCTTGCAGCACACGCTGACAGAAGCCGTGAATGGTGCAGATCGAAGCCCGGTCGAAGGCGTCCAGGGCGGTTTGCAACGTCGTCCGCTGTTCGGGCGCTTCGAGGTGCTTCTTTTCCAGCGCGGCGCGCAGCCGGCCGCGCAGCTCGCCGGTTGCCTTGTCCGTGTAGGTGACGAGCAGGATTTCATCGAGCGGCACGCGCTGGTCGAGCAGGAGCCGCAGGACCAGCTGTTCCAGGGTGTAGGTCTTGCCGGTGCCGGCCGAGGCTTCGACGACGGCATGGCGACCGAGGTCAATGACGGCCACGGCGTTGCCCTCCTTCCGCGCCGCGCTGGCGGGCCAGCGGCCGGTCGAGCAACCGGAAGCGCTGCCGGACCTGGTCGAACGCTGCGGCGGGCACCTGGGCCTCCGCGATCTCCAGCAGCTGCATGCCGCGCCAGCGCGGATGGTCGTTGTCGTCGCGCTGGTCCTCGTCGATGGCCTGTTGCAGTAACTCGCGGTAACTGATGCGCAAGCTGTCCAGTTCGGTCGCATCGTCGGGCAGCGTGTAAGCCTGGCGCAGCGCTTCGTTGCCGCCCGCCAGCAACTCGAACGGCAGCAGGTCGAACTGGCCGCGCTGGAGGAAATCGCCGACCAGGCGCGCCAGGTAGCCGTGCGCCTCCTCGCCCGAGTGGTCCGTCGCCGGGACGATGTGCCGTGCGCTGCCGCTTTCGTGCGCGATGTGCAGCACGAAGTCGCGTTCGCCCAGCCAGGCCGACGACGGCACGCCGCTGGCATAGCGCTCGCTGCCTGCTTTGAGGGCCAGCAGGAACAGCAGCGGCGACAGCAAGGGCGAGGTCAGATGCAGCTCGGAGAATTTTCCGGCCCCGGCCTGCGACAGCAGCAGCACTTC
>JAEUIF010000724.1 GCA_016795185.1 Planctomycetia bacterium
AACTGTTCGGGAAAGACGCGGCCAACGATGGTCCGGTTTTCGAGCGCATAACCGGCACCCGAGGGCGCCTGCGTGCGATCGGCGCTGACCCACCAGCGACCGTCGGGCGAACGTGCGAGGTCAACGGCGCAAAGGTGCAGGTAGGTATCACCCGCGGGTCTGACCCCCTGGCATGGCCAGAGAAAATTGTTGTGGCCAAAGACCAGCGCCGGCGGCAGGCTGCCGTTCTTCAGCAACTCCTGCGGACCATACAGATCCTTGAGCACGGCGTTGAGCAGGCGCGCGCGCTGCGTCACGGCGCTGGCCAGTTCCTGCCACTCGCCGGGTGACAGGATCAACGGCAGCGAATCGAGTTCCCATGGCCGGTCGGCACCCTTCGGGTCGGCATAGACGTTATAGGTGACGCCATTTTCGAGAATGCGCCGGCGCACGTAATCGACTCGGTGGCGCATCTGCTCGGGTGTTGCCGCATCGAGGTAGGCAAGAAACGGTTGCCACGCAGGGCGAACGCTGCCGTCTTCGGCGAGCATTTCGTCGAAACGGTCGGTTTTCTTCTGGTAACTCGAAAGCAGGGATTGCGGCATGAAAAAGCGCAGGAGTGCTGGCTCCTGCGCCAGGTAGTTTCAGGATCGCCGCAAGTCTAACGTAAACGGGAAGCCGGTATTGACTGGTGCAGGCGGTACATCGATTGGGCCTGGCGTGTGGCCAAAGGGTGTAAAGCGCGCCAGGCGGCGACCTTCGGCTTCGTTGGCGTTGACCGGGTAGCGGTCGGGATTGCGTCCGCCGGGGTGCTCGACGTGATACTGGCAGCCCCCGAGCGAGCGCTTCATCCAGGTATCGACGAGGTCGAAAACCAGCGGCGCGTGCACACCGATCGTCGGATGCAGCGCTGATGGCGGATGCCAGGCCCGGTAACGCACGCCGGCCACAAACTCGCCCGGCTTGCCGGTCGAGCGCATCGGCAGGGCGCGGCCGTTGCAGCTGATCACATAACGATCACCGGCCATGCCGCTCACCTTGAGCTGCACCCGTTCCAGCGAGGAGTCGACGTAGCGCACGGTGGCGCCGACTGCCCCCTGCTCGCCCATCACATGCCAGGGTTCGAGGGCATGCCGAAGTTCCAGCTCGATGCCCTGCGCCGTGATGCGGCCGTGCAGCGGGAAACGGAACTCGAAATGCGGCGCAAACCACGCGCTCTCAAGCGCATAACCGGCGCCGCGCAATTCGCTGAGCACGTCCTCAAAATCCTGTTGCACGAAGTGCGGCAGCATGAAGCGGTCATGCAGTTCGGTTCCCCAGCGCACCAGTCGTTCCGGCGCGTAGGGTGTACGCCAGAAGCGGGCGATCAGCGCCCGCAGCAGCAGTTGCTGGGCCAGCGACATGCGCGCGTGCGGGGGCATTTCGAAAGCGCGCATTTCCAGCAGGCCGAGGCGGCCGGTGGGGCCATCGGGAGAGTACAGCTTGTCGATGCAGAACTCTGCGCGGTGCGTATTGCCCGTCGAGTCGATCAACAGATTGCGCAGCACGCGGTCGATGAGCCAGGGGGCGATGCACTCCGTTCCTGCCGCCGCCGGCTGCGGGAACTGGCTGAAGGCGATCTCCAGTTCATAGACCGAATCGTTGCGCGCCTCGTCGACACGCGGCGACTGGCTGGTCGGGCCGATGAACAGGCCCGAGAAAAGATACGACAGCGAGGGGTGGTTGTGCCAGTAGCTGATCAGGCTGCGCAACAGGTCCGGGCGGCGCAGGAAGGGCGAGTCGAGTACGCTGGCGCCACCGAAGACGAAGTGGTTGCCACCGCCGGTGCCGGTGTGGCGGCCGTC
>JAEUIF010000736.1 GCA_016795185.1 Planctomycetia bacterium
CATGGAATACGCACTCCAAGGAATTCTGGCAGTGGGCATCGCCGTCATCGCCTTTCTGGTTGGCCAGCGGTTCGCAAAGGGCGAGGGCAAAAAGGAAGGGCTGGCCTGGGAAGCGCACGCCCGCATTTCCAGCGATCCCGAGTTCGCCAAGAAGGTCAATGCCCTGCTGCATCCGCCGCCGCCCTCGACCCGGCCGTCCGGCGTGCCCGTGCGTTTCCTGGCTCTCTTGCAGCGCGAAGGCCGGCTGCTCGATTTCCTGCTCGAAGACGTGCAATCCTACCAGGACGCCCAGATCGGCGCTGCCGTCCGCGACATCCATCGCAAGTGCCAGCACGCGCTGAAAGAGCACCTGGTCCTGGAACCCGTGCTGGGCCAGGCTGAGGGCAGCAAGGTCGAGGTGCCGAAGGGTTTTGATCCATCCGCGATCCAGTTGACGGGCAACGTCAGTGGGCAGCCACCGTTCAGCGGCACCTTGCAGCATCACGGCTGGCGGGTGAAGGAGATCAAGCTGGCACCGGTCCCCGAAGGCCAGGACGACCTGGTGCTGATGCCGGCGGAAGTGGAGATTGCGTAGGAGGGCCGGGCTGGGATTTTTGTAGGGTCCGCTGTGCGGACCATTACCCCTGGTCCGACCTGGGGCGAAACGGTCCGCACAGCGGACCCTACGACTGATGCCGGCGGAAGTGGAGATTGCGTGAGGTGTTCACGTGAACCTTCCCTGGGGCGTGATGATCCTATGCGATAGGATAACTTCACCCGCAGGGGAATTGGCCATGAACGCCTTGCCGGAACAGGGAAGACCGATCGACAGCTTTAGCGGCGAGTATCGCTGGCTCAGCAATTTCTATCCCTCGGCCGTCGAACTGGACCGCGTGGTCTACGCCTCGGTGGAACACGCCTTCCAGGCGGCCAAGACGCTGGACCGCGAGGAGCGACTGACGATTCAGTTGAGCGCGTCCGCCGGGCGCGCGAAGCGATTGGGCCGCAAGGTCAAGCTCCGCAAGGACTGGGAAAGCGTGAAGGTGGAGGTGATGCGCGGCTTGCTGCGGAAGAAGTTCGCCGATCCCGACCTGGGCCGGATGTTGCTGGCGACCGGCGACTCCCCGCTGATCGAGGGCAACACCTGGAACGACTGCTTCTGGGGCGTCTGCGGCGGGGTCGGCAAGAACTGGCTGGGCCGCTTGCTCATGGAAATACGCGCGGAGAAACGGGCCGCTTTTGCGGTCACGGGCGCGAACGAGGAGTGAAAGGATGGCTGCGTCACGGTACGTCGTCGGCATCGACCTGGGAACCACCAACAGTGCCCTGGCCTACGTCGATACGGGCGTCGGCAAGGACAAGGACGCCGTGCCCACGGCGTTCTCCATTCCGCAAGTCGTACAGCAGGGGACCGTCGAGGCGCGGCCCCTGCTGCCTTCGTTTCTGTACCTGCCCGGCCCTGGAGAACAGCCGGCCGGCAGTCTGAAGCTGCCCTGGGACGCGAATCGCGACTACGCCGTCGGTGAGTACGCCCGCAACTTCGGCAGCCAGGTGCCGACGCGCCTGGTCGCCTCCGCGAAATCCTGGCTTTGCCATCCCGGCATCGACCGCCGCGCGCCGGTGCTGCCCTGGAAGGCTCCCGAGGACGGCCGCCGCGTCTCGCCGCTGGAAGCCAGCACGCGCTACCTGAAGCACATGGCTGAGGCGTGGAACCATGCCGTCGCCAAGGACGTGGCCGCGCATCGCCTCGAACAGCAAGAAATCGTGCTGACAGTGCCCGCCTCGTTCGATGCCGTGGCCCGCGATCTGACCGTCGAAGCCGCCCGCGCCGCCGGCTTCGAGCACGTTACGCTACTCGAAGAACCGCAGGCCGCTTTCTACTCCTGGCTGGAAGCGAGCCATGAAAAGTGGCGCGACCAGGTGACGACGGGCGACATCGTGCTGATTTGTGATGTGGGCGGCGGCACCACCGACCTGTCGCTGATCGCCGTCGGCGAGGAAGGCGGCCAGCTGGTGCTGACCCGCGTCGCGGTGGGCGACCACATTCTGCTCGGCGGCGACAACATGGACCTGGCCCTGGCGCACACCGCCGCCCAGGCGCTGGCCGCCAAGGGCACCAAGCTGGACGGCGGCCAGATGCAGCAACTCTGGCATAGCAGCCGGGCCGCGAAGGAAAAGCTCTTCAGCGACGCCAACCTGGCCAGCGCGCCCGTCACGGTGCTGGGCCGGGGCAGTCGGGTCATCGGCGGCACCATCCAGGGCGAGTTGAATCGCGCCCAGGTCGAGAAGGTGCTGATCGAGGGCTTCTTCCCGGACTGCCCGGTCGATGCCGAGCCGGCGAAGCAGCGCACCGTCGGCTTACAGGAACTGGGCCTGCCCTACGCCAGCGACCCCGCCGTGAGCAAGCACCTCGCCCGCTTCCTGCACCGCAACGCCGAAGTCGTCGCGGAGCATGCCGCCAAGAGCAAGCGCAAGAAGAAGACCAACTTGCCGACGGCCGTGCTGTTCAACGGCGGCGTCTTCAAGGCCGCCCCGCTGCAAGAGCGGCTGGTAAAAATTCTCAATCACTGGACCGGCGCGGCGCACGTCAAGGTACTGCAAGGCAACGACCTGGACCAGTCGGTGGCGCGCGGCGCAGCCTACTACGGCATGGTGCGCCGCGGCAAGGGCGTGCGGATTCGTGGCGGCACCGGCCGCGCGTACTACGTCGGCGTCGAAACGTCGCTGCCGGCAGTGCCCGGCGCGCCGCCGCCGCTCAAGGCCCTGTGCGTGGTGCCCTTCGGCATGGAAGAGGGCACCGAGGCGGATGTGCCGCAACAGGAGTTCGGCCTGGTCGTCGGCGAACCGGCGGAGTTCCGCTTCCTCGGCTCATCCGTCCGCCGCACCGACGCGGTCGGCACCATCGTCGAGGAATGGGAAGGCGAGATCGAGGAACTATCGCCGCTGGCCACCGAACTGGAGTCGCCCGGCAAGCAAGGCCGCACGGTGCCGGTGCATCTGCACACCCGAGTGACGGAAGTCGGCACGCTGGAACTCTGGTGCATCAGCCGCGACGGCAAGCAACGCTGGAAGCTGGAATTCAACGTGCGCGAGAAATCGGAATAGCCGCCACAACCACCGCTTGCGATTTAGCTTGTAGGGTCCGCTGTGCGGACCATTGACGCGCCGGATGGGCAAGGTGCATTGGTCCGCACAGCGGACCCTACAAAATTGGCGGCTTCACAAGGAGACACCATGAAATTCGCGGCCATCATCGAGTACATCCAGGACAAGGCGAAGATCGGCGAGATCCGCCCGACGCACCGGCAGTACCTGACCAGTTTGAAAGAGAAAGGCCAGCTGGTGGCCTGTGGGCCGTTCACCGACGACAGCGGCGCGCTGATCGTCTACGAAGCCCCGACGAAGGAAGACGCCGAGCAGCTGCTGCAAAGCGACCCGTTCCACCAGAACGGCGTCTTCGTGAAATGGCAGCTGCGGCCCTGGAACGTCGTCATGGCCAACCGGGAGTTTTTTCCTGGCTGAGCGGCGGTTCCAGGCGAGCGGCGGGCGTCAGCCCGCTGTTT
>JAEUIF010000739.1 GCA_016795185.1 Planctomycetia bacterium
GGGGGCCGCCGTCCCCCTTGTGGGTCCGTTTTGAGGGTTGCGGTGAGGCGGGCCGGGGGGGGCGCCCCGCTTCTCACTTCAGCACTTCAAAAATGAAGGGGTTCTTACTATGAGTGTACCGAAGCAGTCGCCGCGCCTCAAGGCTGCCAGCGACCTGGCCATCCGTGGCCTGCACATTGTTCCGATCCATCCCATTCGCAACGGCAAGTGCTCATGCCCCAAAGGCAGTGAGTGCAATAGCCCCGGCAAGCACCCGATGACGGGCCACGGCCTCGATGAGGCCAGCGCCGACTCGATCCAGATCAGCAAGTGGTGGGCCAACGTGCCCGACGCCAACATCGCCATCCGCACCGGGTCTGTCTCCGGCATCTGGGTTCTCGATGCAGACGGTGCGGAAGGGATCGCTGCCATCGAGCAGTTGGAATCGAAGTATGGTCCACTGCCGTCCACACCGACGGTTCGCACCGGTGGTGGCGGTCGGCACTATTACTTCAAGGATGATCTATTCGGTGACGTCATCAAGAACGCGACCAAGCTCGGTGGGCATCCTGTCGATGTTCGCGGCAATGATGGCTATGTCCTCGCGCCACCGAGCAATCATATCTCGGGCAAAGATTACACCTGGGAACAATCGTTGAACCACGTCTCGATCGCGCCTCCCCCACCATGGCTGCTCGCCATCGTCACCAAGAAAATTGCCTGGCCCAATGGTGTGGCGACAATTCCAGCCCCGCAGCCGACGCAGCCCACGAAGCAGACCGCCGGTGCAGTGGAAGCGCCTACTTTGGTTATGCCCTCCGTTGAGCGCCGCATCCTTCGCATTCGCGAGGAGCTGAACCTGGAGACGGCGGCCGGCGTTCCCGAAGGCCAGCGCCACGACCGTGCCCTCGAACTGGTTGGCGCGCACCTCGGTCGCGGCGAAGATGCACAGCAGGTCAAGGCGCTCGCTCTGGGATGGGCCGCCCGCTGCACGCAGCCGATGCCACCGGAGGAAGTCGAGCGCATCGTCGATGACCTTGCCGCCAAGCAGCAGGCGAGTGCTGCCGGCGCGGCATGTTGGGAATCGCCGGTGGCTTTCCATGACTTCGCGGTCCCGTCGTTCCCTACCGCATGCTTGACTGCCTGGCTGCGCGTCTACGTCGAGGCGGTGGCCCAGGCCACGCAGACGCCGTGCGACATGGTGGCCATGCTGGCGCTCGCTGCGGTGGCGGCAGCGCTCGCCAAGAAAGTCGAGATCGTCGTCACGGAGGGCTACCGCGAGCCCGTCAACCTCTTCACCGTGACGGCGATGCCGCCCGGCAGCCGCAAGAGCGCGGTGTTCGCCGAGGTGACGGCGCCGCTGCTGGAGTACGAAGAGAGCGAGATTCAGCGCCTGAAGCCGGTGATGGCAAAAGCCAAGACCGAGCGTGAGATCCAGGAGGCCCGCCTGGACAACCTGAAGAGTGCAGTGGTCAAGGGCAAGCCCGAGGAGCAGGCAAAGCTGACTCAGGATGCCGGCAAACTCGCGGCAGACCTGGCGACGACTTCCCTCCCGTCGTTGCCGCGTCTGATTGCCTCCGATACCACTCCGGAGCGCCTGGGTACGTTGCTGCACGATCATGGCGGTCGTATGGCAGTCCTGAGTCCCGAAGGTGATGTCTTCGACCTCATGGCCGGCCGCTATTCCGGCAAGGGCATGCCGAACTTCGGCGTCTATTTGAACGGCCACGCCGGCGACGACCTGCGCGTTGATCGCGTCGCGCGCACCGCCGAGTTCGTCCATCGCCCGGCACTGACCCTGGGCCTAGTGGTGCAGCCCGACGTGATCCGGGGCCTGGCGGACAAACCGGGCTTTCACGCGCGCGGCCTGCTCGGCCGCTTCCTCTACTGCATGCCCAAGAGCCTGATTGGCCAGCGCAAGGCGGACCCCTCGCCCGTTCCGGCCTTGGTCCGCGACACCTACCACAAGAACATGCTGGCGCTGCTCAAGCTGACTGCGTCCATCGACAACGAGAAGATGGAGCACCCCCATCTCTTGCAACTCAGCCCCGAGGCGCGACAGAAGCAGCTGAGCTTCGCCAAGCGGATCGAACCGATGCTCGATGAGTCTTGCGAACTGGGCTCCATGGCCGACTGGGGCGCCAAGCTCGTTGGTGCCGTCGCTCGCATCGCTGGACAGCTGCACATGGCCGAGCACGTCGCGGCCAAAGAGCCATGGGCGGTCCCGGTGTCGGAGGCGACGATGGAGCACGCCATCACCATCGGCGAATACCTGATCCCGCACGCTCGGGCGGCCTACGCGCAGATGGGTGCCGATCCCGTGATCGAAGAAGCCAAATTCGTGTTGCGCTGGCTTCAGCGCAAGCAGCTGACCACGGTCACCGAGCGTGAGGTATTCGAGGGCACCAAGGGCCGCTTCAAGCGCGTGGAGCACCTGCGGCCGGCCTTGGGGGTCCTGGTGAACCACGGCTACTTGCATCAGCAGGCAGCACCGGCCCGTACCGGAGCCGGACGCCGGCCTAGCCCGGCCTACCAGGTCAACCCGGCTTGCTACTCGCACAATTCGCACAATTCGCAGAATGGCCCGCCGCCCATCGATTCTGCGAATACTGCGAATAACGCGAATGGTGTTCTCCCGGCGACGGCTACCTTCGAGGAGGGCGCGCTATGAGCGCTGCGGATCTGCTGCATGAACTGCGTCAGCGCGGCGTCATCCTAGCCGCTGACGGTGAGCGCCTTCGTTATGGTGCAGCTCCAGGCGTACTGACGCCGGAGCTACGCCAGGCCCTCGTGGACCAGAAGGCCGACATCATCGCCCTGCTGCAAGCAGAGCAGGCGGTCCTGAATGAGCGGACGGCAACGGCTCCGCAGCGCCCGCACCGTCGCACCTTGGCGTCGATGGTGGCCTACGACTATCCCGATCCGCCCGAGCCATCCGAAGAGCCGGTGAAGCCCGTGGTGCTTTCGCCATCGGCTTCTGGATGTAGCCCCGGTGCCGTGAACGCGGAACATCCAGCAACGTTAGAGAAGGCTATCGTCCTTGCCATACTTCGTCGAACGGCCCTTGCGCGAGACAAGGGCGCGTGGCCTGGGCAGCCACGCTGACCAGAAGTTCAACCCTGTACTGACCCCTACCGCTGCCCACCTTCGTTGGGGTTCCTTTGATTCGCCGGCCCTCCGGGCCGGTGGCCGTCCGGGCATCCCCGGACGGCGGGAGCCTCGCATGGCGCAAACGCACTCGACACGCGAAAGCAGCGGCACCGGCATCAACCTTCAGGTTGACCCCGAACAGCTGCAGCCGCTGGTCAAGCAGGTAGTCGCGGAGACCATCATCCAGCTCGAAACCGACCGTGCCAAGCTGAACGACAAAATGGCATACAGCGAGCCCGAAGCGGCCCGCTTACTGGGCCTGCAGCCGCACCAACTCCGCGACGCCCGCCTGGCCGGCAAGATCGGCTGCTCGCAGATTACCGGCCGTCGCATTCGCTACACACGCGAAGACTTGCTGCATTACCTGGCCGCGAATCGGTGGGAGCCGAAGGACGGGTAGGCTACGATGGCGGTGATCGTCATCGCCCTGGTGATCATCGGCCTGAACATCAACAACCAGATGGAGCAACCTGCCATCGTCGCGGTGGTCGCGATGGGTACGCGGCAACGCTACGGCGGCGTTCATCAGAAGGAGGATGGTTTCATGGCAAGAGTGTGGGTCTACCAAGACGCCCACCAGATCACCAAGGTTGGCGCCGACCTGGCGAGCTGGTACGTGGGGTGGATCGACCCCGAGGGCAAGCGCCGCTGCAAGAGCTGCGGCGCCGGCACCAAGGGCAAGCGCGCGGCAAAAAAGCTGCGTCAGAAGCGCGAGGCCGAGCTGATCGAAGGCACGTACCAGAGCAACGCCCGTAAGACTTGGACGGAGTTTCGCCAGGCTTACGAGGCGAAGATTGCCAAGGGCATGGACACCCGCAACCGTGAGGAGACGCTGCACGCGCTCGCCCAGTTCGAGCGGATCATCAAGCCGAAGATGATGAAGGCGATCAAGACCCAGACGGTCGATGAGTTCATCGCCGAGCGGCGGACCGAACCGGGGATGAAGCCCAGCTCGAAGATCTCGCCGGCGACTGTCAACAAGGAACTGCGCCATCTCCGGGCTGTCTTCCGCAAGGCCACGAAGTGGAAATTCCTGACCGAGACGCCGGACATCGCCTTCCTCAAGGAGCCGGGGAAGCTGCCCACCTACATCCCGCCGGAAGACTTCGCCAAGATCTACGGCGCCTGCGACCATGCCCGGCTGCCTGCGGACCACCCCTACGAGGCAGCCGACTGGTGGCGGGGCATGCTGATGTCAGCCTACATGACAGGCTGGCGGATCGGCTCGCTGCTGGCGCTGCGGCGGGAGGACGTGAATCTTGATACCGGCATGGCGAAGTCGAGAGCCGAGGACACGAAGGGCAAGCGGGATCAGCTGGTCGTGCTCCACCCAGTGGTCCTGGATCACTTGCGGAAGGTTCCTGCGTTCGATCCGGTCTTCTTTCCGTGGAACAACGCGCGGCGGATGCTGTACGAGCAGTTCGCGCGCATCCAGGAGAAGGCGGGCGTCAAGGCGGCAGGCAAGGACCGCTACGGGTTTCACGACCTGCGACGGGCGTTCGCGACGATGAACGCTGAGCGGCTGACGCCGGACGCCTTGCAGGCCCTGATGCAGCACAAGGACTACAAGACGACGCAGCGGTACATCGCCATCGCCCGGCAGCTGACCCCTGCCGTCGGCAATCTCTTCGTGCCCGACGTCTCCAACCCCTCCAAACAGGCCAATTGAGGGATATTGGAGGGACAGCCCTTTCTTGCCACCTCTCGATTTTCCGTAAGTCCTTAGTGCCGAAGGTGGGACTTGAACCCACACTCACTTGCGTGAACCGGATTTTGAGTCCGGCGCGTCTGCCATTCCGCCACTTCGGCTTGCTTGCTCTCTTGTAGTTTACAACGACTGGCCTCGGTGTCAATTCGACTGGCCTTTCCCCTGGTAGCTCGTTCAATCGCTGCGGGCTTCGGATTTTTGCGGCGATCCGGGGCTTTGGTGTTAGGTCGGGAATCCTACCTCAAATTCCTGGAGTGACCGCGTGCGTCGTGGGTGCGGTTGCCGTAGAATCGGGCCATGCCCCGCCATGCTTTCGCACCCTTGTTGCTGTTGCTCTTCCTGCCCGGTGGGTTGGTGTTCGCGCTGTTTTCCACTGCGCCACCCGGTTTTGTCGCCGGCCAGGTGGTCGATGACTCCGGGCCAGTCGCCGGCGCGCGGGTGCGGTTCAAGGCGCAGCCCGACGCCGTCTGGTCCGACCGCGCGGGCCGATTTTTCCTGCCTCTGTCACCGGGACCAGTTCAGCGCGTGACGGCGACGCATCCAGGGTACTTCATCGGCGGCGCGTCCTCGGAACGTGCGCCGGTGTCGGTACGCCTCCGACGACTGCCGACCGAGGATTGTCCCGAGTATGCCTGGGTGGCCCCGACGCCGAATCGCTTGCAGTCCCATCAATGCGGCAATTGTCACGCCGAGATCTACCGCGAATGGGCGGCGAGCGGCCATGCCCGTGCCGCGACCAATCGCCGTTTCCTGAATCTCTACGACGGCACCGACTGGCAAGGTCGGCCGAACGTCGGCTGGAACCTGCTGGCCGATCAGCCGGACGGCGCCAGCGTGTGCGCCGCCTGTCATGTGCCCACCATTCCCTCCGTGTTCGACGACGTGCGCGCGGTGCAGGGCACGGCCGCGCACGGCGTTCACTGCGACTATTGCCACAAGATCGACCGCCTGGACGAACGGGCGGACCTGGGCAAGACGTTTGGCAGCTTCGCCTATCGGTTGCTGCGGCCGAAGGAAGGGCAACTCTTCTTCGGCCCGCTCGATGATGTAGACCGCAACGAGGACGTTTACTCCCCCTTCTACCGGGAAAGCCGCTATTGCGCCGGTTGTCATGAAGGCACCGTCTTCGGCGTGCATGCCTATGGCACCTTCTCGGAATGGCTGGCCAGCCCGGCGCGGCGCGAGGGCAAGTCGTGCCAGAGCTGCCATATGAAGCCCACCGGCCTGATGACGAACATCGCGCCCGGCAAGGGCGGCGTGGAGCGCGACCCGCAAACCCTGGCCAGCCACGGCATGTTCGCGGGCAGTCAGGCGGCGATGCTGCGGCAGAGCGTGCGACTGGAAGTGAACGATTTCGAGCAGGCCGGCAACGCGATTTCCTTTGAAGTGGTGGTATCGGCGCGCGACGTCGGCCATCGCGTGCCGACCGGCTTTCCAGATCGTCACCTCGTCCTGGTGGTGGACACGCAGCCCACGGGCGACGATATGCCGCTGGCGTTCGGCCCGGTGCTGCCCGCTTCCGCCGGGCCAGAGCTGGCAGGCCGCCCCGGCAAGCTCTTCGCCAAGCAACTGACCGACGCCGACGGCGATGCGCCCGCTCCCTTCTGGCGGGCCTTGCCGGAGTTCAGCGACACCCGCCTGACGCCGGGCCGTCCGGATCGCTCGCGGTTCCGGCTGCTGAACCCGCAGCGCGTCGAACTGCGCTTGCTGTACCGGCGATTCTGGCCGAGCACCACGGCCAGCAAGGGCTGGCCGGATGAGACTATCGTCCTGGCGACGAAGTCGGTTTACGTCGCACGGTGAGCGCAGTATCATATCGCGTGCGAATCGCGCCGGCTCAGCGCGGCCC
The DNA here is from genome assembly GCA_016795185.1 of Planctomycetia bacterium. Lineage (GTDB taxonomy): Bacteria > Planctomycetota > Planctomycetia > Gemmatales > Gemmataceae > JAGVLI01. Next base: position 6,687 of record JAEUIF010000739.1, read on the forward strand.
CCACATACCGCCGATTGAACCCCGGGCGAATCCATCAGAACCTGCCCGGGCGCTTGACCGCGCCCGCTCGACGGGAAAGGACCATGCCTCAGCGCCTACTCTCCACCTTGGCGCGCTACGGTTGCGCGTTGGTCACTGTGGCCCTGGCGATCACGAGCAGGCTCCTGCTCGATCCTGTGCTGGGCCTGCAATTTCCTTTCTTGACGATCTTGTTGGCGATAGTCGTGACCGCGTGGTGCGGCGGCATTCGTCCAGCGCTGGCGGCCGTGGTGGTGGGCGCTTTGGCGGTGGATTTCTTCTTGCTGCCGCCGCGGTGGATTTTCGGCCTGACCGGCTCGGACCAGCAAATCGGCATGGTCCTCTACCTCATCACGGGCCTCGGCATCGCACTGCTCGCCGGCTCGATGCACCACGCGCAACAGGCACTGCGCGAGGCCAAACAGGTGCTGGCCTCGCGCGTCGCTGTGCCGCCGGACACGCCGCGCGCTGCTGTCGATTTCCGCCTGCTATTTGAATCCGCGCCGGGGATGTACCTTGTCCTGGCGACCGATTTCCGAATCGTGGCGGCCAGCGACGCCTATCTGCGCGCGACGATGACGGAACGGCAGCAGATCGAGGGTCAAGGCATTTTTGAGGTCTTTCCGGATAATCCCACCGATTCGGCCGCCACGGGGGTAAGGAACCTGCGCGCCTCGCTGGAAAGGGTAATGCAGCTGCGCGTCGCGGACGCGATGGCTGTGCAGAAATACGACGTACTGCGGCCCGAGTCGGCCGGGGGCGGCTTCGAGGAACGATTCTGGAGCCCCGTCAATACGCCCGCATTTGGACGGGACAATCAGATTGTCTACATCATTCATCGCGTCGACGATGTGACGGCTTTCGTGCGCCAGGAGGAAGCTCGGACACGGGCTGCACCGCTGTCACGCCGTGAAAGCATGGAGGCGGAAATCGTGCTGCGCGGCCAGCAGGTGCAAGAGGCCAACCAGCGGTTGCGCGTCGTCAACGAGCAACTGCGCCTGCTTCAGAATCAGCTCGAACAACGCGTCGGCGAACGCACGCGCGAGTTGACCGAGGCCAATGAAAAGCTGCGGGCATCCGAGGAACGCAGCCGGCTGATGGTGCAAGGTGTCAGCAGCCATGCCATTTTCATGCTGGATCCCGCAGGCATCGTGACGAACTGGAACCCCGGAGCCGAGCGCATCAAGGGCTACCAGGCCGAGGAGATTGTCGGCCAACACTTCTCGCGGTTCTATACACCCGAGGACGTGGCGAGCGGTCAGCCACAACTCGCCTTGCAGACCGCCGTGGAGCAGGGGAGCTTCGAGGAAGAGGGGCTGCGCGTGCGCAAGGATGGTTCGCGGTTCTGGGCCGTCGTCACCATCACGCCCATCTACGATCGCACCCCATTGCCCATCGGTTTTGTCAACGTTACGCGAGACATCACCAAGCGAAAAGAACTGATGACTGCGCTGACGGAAGCGAGTCGCTTCAACCGCGCGACGCTGGACGGCCTGTCCGCGCATATCGCGATCCTCGACGAGGACGGGGCCATTATCGCCGTCAACAAACCGTGGGAGGACTTTGCCACTGCGAATGGACTCGCTTCTGGGGCTGCATCGATTGGGGCCAATTACCTGGCTGTCTGTGACCGTAGCGCCGGTCCTTACTCTGAGGAAAGTGCGGTTGTTGCCGCGGGGATTCGGGCAGTTCTGGGCGGCGAGATCCCACAATTCGAGGCTGAGTATCCCTGTGATAGCCCAAACCAGAAGCGCTGGTTCATCGTCCGAATCACGCCCTTTCCCGGCGAAGGACTGCGGCGCGTCATCGTGGCCCACGAGAACATCACTGAGCGGAAGCAATCCGAGAAGGCGATCCAGGACAGCCAGGAACGGCTTCTCGTCGTGATTGAAAACATGAACGAGGGCGCGGTAATCTGCGACCTCGCTGGCCAGATGCTCCACTGGAACCGCGCGGCCGTAGAAATGCACGGCTTCACCAGTTCCGAAGAATGGCGGCGCGGGCTGCCCGAGTTCTTCGACCTATTTGAACTCTCGACAATCGATGGTCAGGTTCTGACCTTCGAGGCGTGGCCGATGGCTCGACTGCTTCGTGGCGAGCGATTTCGTGACTACGAACTGCGCGTCCGGCGTACTGAGTTGGATTGGGACCGTATTTTTAGTTATGGCGGTGACGTCGTCATCGATGCCGTCGGACGGCAAGTGGCGTTCCTCACGGTGATGGACATCACCGAGCGCAAGCGAGCCGAAGAAGCCCTGCGGGCTTCCGAAGAGCGGCTGCGCTTGATGATCGAGGGTGTGAGCGATCACGCCATTTTCATGCTCGATCCCGGCGGCCACATCCTGACCTGAAGCCGCGGGGCCGAACAGATCGATGGCTACACCGCCGACGAGATCATCGGTCGCCATTATTCCTGCCTCTACACTCCCGAAGGCATTGCCAGCGGGCTGCCGCAGCGAGAAATGGCGCTGGCCGCGACCGAAGGCCGGGCCAGCATCGAAGGTTGGCGCATCCGCAAGAACGGTTCACGGTTCTGGGCCAACGGCACCCTGGCCGCTTTGTACGACGAGAACCACCAGGTTAAAGGGTTCGCCAAGATCACCCGTGACCTGACGGCGAAACGGCACAACGACGAATTGCTGCACTCGGTCCTGGACAATACCCTGGACGGCATCATCAGCATCGACGAGCGGGGCACGGTGTCCACGATCAATCGCGCGGGCGAGAAGATCTTCGGCTATGCCGCATCAGAAGTCGTTGGCCGGAACGTCAACATGCTGATGCCGGAACCGTATCACGGCGAACACGACCGTTACCTCGCGAACTACCTGCGCACTGGCGAAGCCAAGATTATCGGCATCGGCCGCGAGGTCCAGGGCTTGCGGAAGGATGGTTCGACTTTCCCCGTCGAACTGGCCGTGACCGAGTTCCGCCTGGACAATCAGCGCAACTTCGTGGGCATCGTGCGCGACGTTTCCGAAAAGAAGAAACTGGAGGCGCAGTTTCGACAGTCGCAGAAAATGGAGGCGTTCGGCCAGCTGGCGGGCGGCGTGGCCCACGACTTCAACAACTTGCTGACGGTGATTTCCGGCTTCAGTGAAATGGTCATGGCGCTGCTGCCGGCCGACGACCCGAAAAAGGGCATGGTCCAGCAAGTCCGGCAGGCCGGTGAGCGCGCCGCCGCGTTGACGCGCCAGTTGCTCGCCTTCAGCCGACAGCAGGTGCTCGCACCGAAAGTGCTCGAACTCAATGGCGTCGTTAACGAGACCGAAAAGATGCTGCGCCGGTTGATTGGCGAGGATATCCAGTTCGAGACGGTCTTGAGGCCGAACCTGCCCTCGGTGAAGATCGATCCCGGCCAGATCGAACAAGTCATCATGAATCTGGTGGTGAACGCCCGCGACGCGATGCCCCAGGGCGGCCACCTCACGATTGAAACGAACGCGGTCGAACTCGATGAAACGTACACCAGGAGCCATGCCGAAGTCCGACCGGGCCGCTTTGTCCTGCTGGCGCTCAGCGATACGGGTTGCGGGATGACGCCGGAGGTAAAAGCACGGCTCTTCGAGCCCTTTTTCACGACCAAGGGCGTGGGCAAGGGGACGGGGCTGGGGCTGGCGGTCGTTCATGGGATCGTCAAGCAGAGCGGCGGCAGCATCGATATCTACAGCGAAGTCGGCATCGGGACCACGTTCAAGATTTACCTGCCGGCCGTCCAGGAGCAAGCCGCCCGACCGCTGGACGCGGATGCCGCCCGGTCGGCGCGCGGCTCGGAAACCCTCCTGCTGGTGGAAGATGAAGACGGGGTCCGCGAACTTGCCGCCCTGGCGCTGGAACAATTCGGCTACGTGGTGCTGAAGGCTCGGGGAGGCAAGGCCGCGCTGCAACTCGTGGTGAACCACCAAGCGAAGATCGACCTGCTGGTGTCCGACGTCGTCATGCCCGAGATGAGCGGGCGACAACTGGCCGAGACCCTCCACGCGCTCTATCCCGGCCTGAAGGTGCTGTTTCTGAGTGGCTATACGGATGATGCTGTCGTCCGGCACGGCATCCTTCAGGCCGATGTCGCCTTCTTGCAAAAGCCCTTCACGCCCAACAGTCTGGCGCGCAAGGTGCGGGAGGTTCTGGATCGGTCCTAGAGCATCGTCAAATGGGATGTTGCCCGAAGGAATGCTGGGTGGCACGTCCCTCGGTACTCCGAGGGCGTGCGAGTCGCTCCCCACGCCCTCGGAGTACCGAGGGACGTGCCACCCA
>JAEUIF010000741.1 GCA_016795185.1 Planctomycetia bacterium
CCGCCGGCCGTTTACGTTTCCCGCTTGCGGCTTCGCACGCGGCGCGAGTCTATTTCATGGATGAACCCATCTCCGTCACGGCGGGCGGCGTTCACTGGCTGATCCGGCCCGACTGCCAGCACCTGCTCGGCCCCGACGGTCTGCGCTTGCAGGAATGGCTGCAAGCCGGGCAGGCGCAGGTGGTAAAGCACGGGCCGCATCGCACCGTCTACCGTGTCGCGCTGCCGGGCCTCGACGTACACGTCAAGCACTACCGCTTGATGGACCTGCGCGCCTGGCTCCGCGAACTGCTGCGGCCCGCCAAGGCGCTGGCCGAATACCGCCGCGCCCTGGCCGTCGCCGCGCGGCAGGTGCCGACCTTCGCGCCCGTGGCCGTGGGTCGGAAGCAAGACCGCCTGGGCGCTAGCGACAGCTACCTGATCACGCGCAGCCTCGATGGCACCAGCACCCTGGCGGACTATCTCGAAAAAGAGCTGCCCGCGCTGCCGGCTGCTCGGCAGACCCAGCAGCGGCAGCAGCTGGCCGTGGAGCTGGGCCGATTCCTGGCGCGTCTGCACGTTCAGGGCGTCATTCACGACGACCTGCACGCTGGCAATATCCTGGTGCGCCAGGAGCCCGATGATGCGCTGTGGCTCTACCTGATTGATCTGCATGCCATCCGCGTCGGCCAGCCGCTGGGCTGGCGCGCCCGGGTGGCCAATCTGGTTCTGCTCAATCGCTACTTCAGCATCCGTTCCAGCCGGGCCGACCGCATGCGCTTCTGGCATGCCTACTTTCGCGCCGCGCAGCCCCAAGCCGAACCGCACCGCAAACGCTTGCTCGCCCAGCAGCTGGAATTGCAGACCTGGAAGTCCGACCTGCGTTTCTGGCGGCAGCGCGATGGACGCGCCCTGGAGAGCAACCGCTATTACCAGCGCGTGCGTTCGGCGGTTGCCGTCGGTCATGCGGTGCGCGACCTCGACCCGGCCACGCTTGCCGAACTCCTGACGAATCCGGATGCGCCCTTTGCACGGACGGAAGTCAAACTGCTCAAGGACTCGCGCAGCTCGACCGTGGCCGAACTGCTCATTCCGGTTCACGGCGAACCGCGTGCGGTCATCTACAAGCGGTTCCGCATCACCTCCTGGACCGACCCGTTCACCGCACTGGCACGCCCGACCGCCGCCCTGCGTTCGTGGGTCATGGGGCATGGCTTTCGCGAACGCGACCTGCCCACGGCCCGACCGCTGCTGGTGCTGCATCGTCGGCGGCACGGCTTGCTGCACGAAGGCTACCTGCTCATGGAGAAAGTCGAGAACGCCCACGACCTGCACGCCTTCGTGCAACAACTGGCCGGCCGCCCCAGCGCGGAGCGCAGCGCGATCCTGCGGCAACTCGTCGAACGCACCGCCCGGCTGATCCTCGAACTGCATCGCCGCCATCTCGCGCATCGCGACCTGAAGGCGACGAACCTGCTGGTCGGCCCACGCCTCGACCTCACATTCATCGATCTGGTCGGCGTCAGCCGGCACGGTAACCTGTCCGAACGGCGCAAGCAGCACAACCTGGCGCGGCTGCACGTGAGCTTCTGTCAAAACCCGCTGCTGACGCGCACGGAGAAGCTGCGCTTTCTGCGCACCTATCTGCAATGGGGCCTGTTCGGCAAGCAGGGCTGGAAAGCGTGGTGGCGGCGCATCGCGGCACTGACACAGGCCAAGCTGGAGCGCAACCGCCGCTCCGGGCGGCCGATTGGGTAAGGCCGGTCGCTAACGAAAGTGGCCGCGGATGAAATGGTCCGCACAGCGGACCCTACAGCATCTGGTAGGGTCCGCTGTGCGGACCATGTTGTCCGGTCGCAGGCTGCTCCAGATACAATGGTCCGCACAGCGGACCCGACAGCCTCTGGTAGGGTCCGCTGTGCGGACCATTTTGTCCAGTCGCAGGTTGCTCCAGCAGTTCGGCTGGTCAATTCCTGGGGCGGACAGTATTATCCCGCCCTTTCCGTCTTCGCTCCAGGGCGGTCCACGGAACACCAACCATGACTACACGGCCGAGGCAGCGCTACCGAGGCATCATCAACGTGGTGCTGCCGGTCTGCGCGCTGCTGGTGCTGTCGGCCGGTTGCACTTCATTTAGCTTCAGCCCGTTCGCGCCGAATGCGCCGGTGAAGCCGGAGCCCGCCAAGGAAGCGAAGCACGCCGCGCCGAGCAAGCATTCGTTGCGCGTCTCGCAGTTCGTCTTCCTGTCCGACTTCGAGTTGAAGCCCGAGTTGCCGCTGTTCAAAGACCTGGAAAAGATGCGCGACCAGGTCCACAAGGAACTGGAGCTGCCCAGCGCTAACACGCTGATCTACGTGTATCTCTTCGAGGATCGCGAGCGTTACGAGCGCTACATGAAGCTGCGCTACCCCGATCTGCCGCGGCGGCGCGCCTTCTTCGTGGCCCAGCCCCGCAGCGTCGGGCCGGGCGACGAGTTGCTGGTTTACACGTACTGGGGCGACCGCATTCAGCAGGACCTGCGCCACGAACTGACGCACGCCCTGCTGCACAGCGTCCTCAAGGATGTGCCGCTCTGGCTCGACGAGGGCCTGGCCGAATACTACGAACAGCCCACGGAGTGGAAGGGCATCAACTACCACCACCTGGAAATGCTGCGCAAGAGCGAATCCCAGCCGTACCTGGCCCGTCTGGAGCAAATGAAGCAGGTGCAGGACATGGACCCGCGCGAGTATCGCGAGGCATGGGCCTGGGTCCACTGGATGTTGCGCGGCAATCCGAAAGCCAAGGAAGTGCTGCTCGCTTACCTGCAACAGCTGCGGACCAATCCGACGCCCGGCCCCATCGGCCCGAAGCTCGAAGCGGCGGTGCCCGACATGAACGATGTGCTGATCGGCCACCTGGCCCGCATCGACATCAAGCCCGCTCCCACGGCGCAGAAGTAGAATCGCCTTCGCGACATTCCTAGTGCAAAATCAAGCGACCTGTTGCGCAAGGCTTTACTTGGGTGGCACGTCCCTCGGTACTCCGAGGGCGTGCGAGTCGCTCCCCACGCCCTCGGAGTACCGAGGGACGTGCCACCCA
>JAEUIF010000748.1 GCA_016795185.1 Planctomycetia bacterium
CAGCTGTTCGTGCTCAACAGTGAATTCATGATCCGGCAAGCCAAGGCACTGGCCGCCCGCCTGACGGCCGACCCACAAGAGGACGACGCCGCCCGCATTCGCCGCGCCTTTCTGACCGTCTACGGCCGCCCGGTGAGCGAAGCCGAATTGCAGCTGGGCCTCGAATTCCTGAAAGCCGCCGCCCAGCCGGAAGCAGCCCCGCAACCGCGCGCGAAAACGCTGTCGGCGTGGGAACAGTACGCCCAGGTGCTGCTAGGGGCGAATGAGTTTGTCTTCGTGGATTGATGGAGCCGGTTCTGATTCATCGTTTCGCGCGTTTCGCCCGCCCGCCAGGAGTCTCCCATGCAACTCCCGATGACCCGTCGTGACATGCTTTGCCGCCTCGGCGGCGGCTTCGGCGCCCTGGGCCTGTCGAGCATGCTGGCCGACGCCGTTGGTGCTCCGGCCGCGACGAATCCGCTCGCACCGAAGGCCCCGCACTTCGCGGCGAAGGCGAAGCGCATCATCTTCCTGTTCATGAACGGTGGGCCGTCGCACGTCGATACCTTCGACCCCAAGCCCATGCTGACCAAGCATCATGGCCAGCGGCCCTCGGCGCTGAACAAGATCGACACCATGCGCCGGGGCAACACCACCTTGATGCAATCGCCCTTCGCCTTCGCGCCGTGCGGCAAGAGCGGCCTGGAAATCAGCGAGATTTATCCCGAAGTCGGCAAGTGTGCGGACGACCTCTGCGTCATCCGTTCGCTGCATACGAACAATCCGAATCACGAACCGTCCTTGCTGATGATGAACTCGGGCGAGATGCAGCCCACGCGGCCGAGCCTGGGTTCCTGGCTGATGTACGGCCTGGGCACCGAGAACCAGAACCTACCCGGTTACCTCGTGCTTTGCCCCGGCAAGCCCGTGGTCGGCCCGCAGCTGTGGAGCAACAGCTTCTTGCCCGGCGTCTACCAGGGCACGCATATCAACAACGCGAACATCGATCCGAAGTCGCTGATCCGCCACGTCGAGAACGGCTACCTGACGACCGGCGAGCAGCGCCGTCAGCTCGACCTGCTCAACCGCATGAACCAGCTGCACCTGGCGCAGCGCGAGCAGGACCAGCAACTCGAAGGCCGGATTCAATCGCTGGAGATGGCCTTCCGCATGCAGATGGAAGCTCAGGACGCCTTCGACATCAAGAAGGAGCCGGAGAGCGTGCGCAAGGACTACGGCGACGGCGAGTTCGCCAACGCCTGCCTGATCGCACGGCGCCTGGCCGAGCGCGGCGTGCGCATGATCCAGATTTACTACGGCAACGGCCAGCCCTGGGACGATCACCAGGACATCAACAACCACAAGAAGCATGCCGAGAAGAGCGACCGGCCGACGGCCGCCCTGCTCCGCGACCTGAAGCAGCGCGGCATGCTCGACGATACGCTCGTGCTCTGGGGCGGCGAGTTCGGCCGCACGCCCACGTCCGAGGGCAGCAAGGGCCGCGACCACCACAGCCTGGGCTTCAGCATGTGGCTGGCCGGCGGCGGCGTGAAGGGCGGCACGGCCTATGGCGCGACGGATGAACTCGGCATGGTCGCCGTGCAGGACCGCGTCCACGTCCACGACCTGCACGCCACCATCCTGCACCTGCTCGGCCTGGACCACGAGAAGCTGACCTATCGCTATTCCGGCCGCGATTTCCGCCTGACCGACGTGCATGGGCACGTCGTCAAGGGGATCATCGCGTAGCCTTGTCTTGTACGTCGGGCTTTCCCGCCCGACTCGCAGTGCCGGTAACTGGCCGCGCCCGCACCGATGCACCGCTTGATTCCGGCGCTGCAAGTCGGGCTGGAAAGCCCGACGTACAAGAACAGCGAAACCCATGTCCCGCACCGACCGCTACAAGGACATCCAGCTGCCACAACTGCGCAGCTTCTGCCTGGCGGCGACCGAGGGCAACTTCACGACTGCCGCGAAAATTCTCGGCATCTCCGCTCCCACCGTCTGGCAGCAGGTCCGCGCCCTCGAACGCCGGCTGAAGACCACGCTGCTGCGCCGCCGGGGCCGGCACGTCGAACTGACGCCCCAGGGCAAGATGCTGCTCGGCCTGGTGCAGCCGCACGTTAGCGGGCTGGATTCCATCGAACCCCTGTTCGTGGCCCAGCAGCAGCTTTTGCCGCAGCAACTGGTCGTCGCTTCGATTCCCTACCTCGTCTCCTCGTACCTGGTCGAACCCGTGCGGGAATTCGGCCAGGCACACCCGGCGGTGCAGCTCAAGTTGCACGTTTGCGTCTGGTTCGATGAAGTCGCCCGCATGGTCGAGCAGGGGCAGGCCGACCTGGGCGTGCTGTTCTACGACCGCGATCAGCCGCGCAGCCCGCACCTGATGTACGAACGGCTGTTCGACCTCCGCTTCGCCCTGCTGACGCCCACCGATCATCCGCTGGCCCGCAAGAAACGCATCTTGCCGGACGATGTCATCGAGTATCCGTGGATCGTGCCGCCCGACGGCAGCTTCGCGCGCCGGTCGCTGATGCAGTTTCTGCACCGGCACCACCTCGACGGCCAGGCGCACATCATCCTGGAAACCGCACTGCTCGACATCATCAAGAAGTACGTGGCGGTGGGGGTGGGCATCGGCTTCGCCCACATTGCCGAGCAGGGCGATCCGATGCCCGGCATCCACATTCGCTACTTCGACGCCCGCCGCGAGGGCATCGCCGTGGCGGTGGTTTTCCGCAAGGGCGCACACCGCACGGCACTGGCGCAAGATTTCTCCGCCCTCCTGCGCCGGCTCCTGGGGGACGCCGCGCCGGCCGACGACGAGTAGGCAGCGGTAAACCCTGCTTTTCCGATGCGCATATTGTGGCGACCGGACCAACTCAGCTACGATGGTCCGCGACGCACATAGTGTGCAACTAGGGTGGCACGCCCTCGGTACTCCGAGGGCGTGGTGGAGCAACTCCCACGCCCTCGGAGTACCGAGGGCGTGCCACCCACCCTGCCGGCCGGCTGGAGTCTTCCCATGCTCCGCATCCTCGGTTCGCCGAAGCGCCTCTGCGACCGCCTGACGCGCCGCGACTTCCTCTGGGCCGGCGGGCTGGGTCTGGCCGGTTTGGGCCTGGGCGATGCGGTGCAGGCCGCGCGTTCTGGCAGCGCGGGTCGGCGGTTTGGCCAGGCGAAAGCCTGCATCCTGCTCTATCTCTACGGCGCGGCCAGCCAACTCGAATGGTGCGACTTGAAGCCCGACGCCCCCGTGGAGATTCGCGGCGAATTGAAGCCCATCGCCTCGCGCTTGCCGGGGGCCGAAGTCTGCGAGTTGCTGCCCGCCACGGCGCAGGTCATGGACAAGGTCACGGTGGTGCGTTCGCTGACGCACCCCTACCCGCTGCATGGCGTCGCCTACGCGACCACTGGTATCCCGCAGATCGACGTGCCGCTCGAACTCAACCCGCGCGATAGCCGGCACTGGCCGTTCATCGGTTCGGTCGTCGATTTCCTGGGTCGCCAGTCCAGCCGGAAGAAACCGGCCGACGCCGCGCCGGACAACATCGCCTTGCCGTTCCCGTTCAGCAGCCAGCGTTCCGGCGAGGTGCCGCGTTCCGGCCCGTATGCCGCCTTTCTGGGCAGCGCCTACAACCCGGTCTGGACTTCGTTTCGCGGCAAGGCGACGCGCAGCGTCGTCAAGACGTTGCAGCAGCAGCGCCAGGAAGTCTGGGATCCGTACCTGGGCATCACGCCCGACAGTACGTTCGAGCTGGCTGCCTCGGCCGCGCTGCCCGCCGATGTGACGCTGGACCGCCTTGACGAGCGCCGCTCGCTGGTGCAGCAACTCGAACAGGCGCGGCGGCACCTGGACCGCACGCCCGCCGGCCAGAGTTGCGACCGCTTCCGCGCCTTGGCCCATACGCTATTGCGTTCGGAGAAGCTCGGCGCGGCCCTCGACCTGAACCGCGAACCGCACCGCCTGCGCGACAGTTACGGCCTGACGCTCTTCGGCCAGGGCGCGCTGGCGGCTCGCCGGTTGGTGGAAGCGGGCTCTCGTTTCGTCACGGTGTTCTGGGACGAGTACGGCCTGGCGGGCAGCGGCTGGGATACGCACTGGGCGCACTACCCGCGCCTGAAGGACGAATTGCTGCCGGGCCTGGACCGCGCCTTCGCCGGCCTGGTCGCCGACCTGGATCAGCGCGGCATGCTCGACGACACCCTGGTGCTCTGCATCACCGAGCACGGCCGGACGCCGAAGATCAACAACGCGGCCGGCGGTGGGCGCGATCACTGGTCGCAGGCGTATTCCGGCATGTTCGCGGGCGGTGGGATAGCGCGCGGCCGAGTAGTCGGCCGCACCGACAAGCAAGCGGGCAGCG
>JAEUIF010000754.1 GCA_016795185.1 Planctomycetia bacterium
CTGACTCCTGGCCGACGCAACGATATATTTCGCCAACCCGCGACCCCGACCCGGGAAGCGGAACCTTGCGACGCAACCGAGATCATGCTCCCGAGACCCAGCTATGCCTCAGATATTGAAGTGTCCTCATTGCCAGAAGCCGGTCCAGGTGCCCGATGGCGCCGGCGGTAAACAACTGCGGTGCCCGACCTGTCAGCGAATGTTCGCGGTGCCGGCGGTCGGCGCGGCGGGCGCGGTCAAGGTGGCCGCCGCCAGCCATCACGGCCAGGTACCGATCATGCCGGTGGGCGCGGGTGCGGCCAAGGGCAGCACCGGGGCCAGCCATGCCGGTGCTTCATCCGCGGACTTCCAGCTGCCGGCCATCCCGGCGGCGGGCGCGGCGGCCGGCGGCGGCAAGTGCCCGGCATGCAGCGCTGCCATGCTGGCCAGCGCCATCTGCTGCATGGAATGCGGCTGGACGCAGCCCAGCGCCGAGGACGACGCCGGCCCGCCCGGCGGCGACGTCATCGTCTGCAACAACCCCAACTGCGGGGCGGCCAACCCACCCACCCAGCGCAACTGCATCCGCTGCGACAACGTCTTGCCGACGCCGCCCGGCACGATGATCAAGAACCGTTACAAGATCGAAAAGCAGCTGGCGGTCGGCGGTTTCGGCGCGGTTTACCTGGCGACCGATACCAAGACCAAGGCCAGCGTCGCCGTCAAGGACATGATCAACAGCGACCCGCAGGAGTTCACCATCCGCCTGAACTTCTTCCGGCGCGAAATGGAAATCCTCAAGTCGCTGGAGAAGTGCCCGATCGTGCCGCGCATTTACGAATTGATCGAGGACGGCGACAAGGCCCACCTCATCATGGAGTTCATCAAGGGCAAGGACTTGCTCAAGATCATGGGCGACGACCCCGCCACCGCCAAGCCGTTCGCGGTGGAGAAGGTCGTCGAATGGGCCAAGAGCGTTTGCGATGTGCTGACCGTGATGCACACGCAGGTGCCGCCGCTGGTCCACCGCGACCTGAAGCCCGACAACATCATGCTCATGGAAGACCAGAAGACGATCAAGATGATCGACTTCGGCACGGCCCGCGACATCGGCAAGACCGCCAAGGAGCGGGAAAAGGCCAAGACCCGCGTCTACACGGAAGGCTACGCGCCCATCGAGCAGATTGCCGGCAAGCCCGAGCCGCGCAGCGACCTGTTCGCCCTGGCCGGTACGCTGTTCCACCTGATCACCGGCCGCTGCCCGGAAGGAGCGGAAACCGCCAAGGAGCTGGAGAAGAAGCTGGCCGGACAGGACGGCGGGGTGGACCCCAAGCACCGCTGGTTCTACGAGCTGATGAAGATCAACCTCGCGGAGGATGTGAACGAGCGCTACTTCTCGGCCAAGGACTTCAAGGCCGACCTGGAGAAGCAGCAACTCACCAAGGAAGTGAAGTGCAAGAAGTGCAGCGCCGGCAGCCCGGTGCGGACGCCCTACTGCACGAAGTGCGCCACGCCCCTGACCGACGTGACCGTGGCCTGCAACCAGTGCGGCAAGAACAACATGATGGGCAGCAGGTATTGCATTTACTGCG
>JAEUIF010000756.1 GCA_016795185.1 Planctomycetia bacterium
TCGAAGGGCACAGCTTCAAACGGGAAGCCCCCTTTCTGGAAAGGGCGGCCAAAAACAGCTGGCCCGTTCACGTCCAGTTTGATGAGGACGAGAACAACGGCTGGCCGCCCCTGGAACGGACCTACTTCATCCGCCACCTGGCCAACGCGCTCGACCCGGCCAGCCGCACCTTCGACTTCTTCCTGCCGCTGGCCAACCAGTCGCGTCACTACGAAAAGGAAGGTCGAACCTTTCTGGTCTGGCGGTTTCGGCCAGGGCAGCACGTCCATCTCCGCGTGCCTGTCGAGGAGTTCAAGGAAGTCATGGTCCTGCCGGCGGCCGCCGTAGTGCGCGAAGGGCCGGAAGCCTATGTCTTCGTCCAGAACGGCGACCTATTCGAGCGCCGATCGGTCCATGTCCTGTACGAGGATCGGCTGAACGTCGTGCTGGCCAAGGACGGCGGCATCGCGCCGGGAACCTACCTGGCCCAGAGCGCGGCCGCCTCGCTCAATCGCGTCCTCAAGGCCCAGAACGCCAGCGGAGGACTGCCGCCCGGCGCCCATTTCCATGCGGACGGTTCCCTCCACATTCCCGGGCAGTAAGGAGCGATCGCCATGCTGAATGCCGTCATCCGCTTTTCTCTGCGCTACCGCATGCTGATCGTCATGGTCAGCCTGGCCATGCTGGGCTATGGCACCTACCTGGCGACCACCATGCCCATCGACGTGTTTCCCGACCTGGATCGGCCCCGCGTCGTCATTATCACCGAATGCCGTGGCCTGGCCTCGGAGGAAGTCGAAACGCTGGTCACCCAGCCCATCGAGATCGCCCTGCTCGGGGCCAACGGCGTGGCGGACGTGCGCAGCCAGTCCGCCCCGTCGTTGAGCGTTATCTACATTGAGTTCGGCTGGAACACCGATATCCGTGCAGCTCGTCAGACGGTGCAAGAACGCCTCTTGACTCTGGAGGGCGCCCTGCCGGAAGTGGCCCGGCCGCAAATGGCGCCAACCGCCTCGATCATGGGCCAGATCGTCGTCGCCGGCATGTATCGCCAGGAGGGGCCCAAGGGCGGGGCGTTGGCACCTGTCGCCAAGACGGCCTACCTGGCCGAGCTGGTCAAGGCCGCTGGTGCCAATGCCCCCCAAGTCTTTGTCTGGGAACCGAAGGATCGGCACCACCTGGAGACGTGGCAGCCCGTACCACTGGACCGCGTCGACTGGCAGGCCATGTCTGCCGACGCTCACGGGACTGAAGAGAGACGGGCCACCTTGACCATCAACGGTCAACGGCACGAAGTCGCCTTCCCCAGCACTGCCCAGCAACAGATGGATTTGCGCACGACGGCCGACTGGGTGGTGCGGCCGCGCCTGCTCAAGATCCCCGGCGTGGCCGAGATCTTCACGCTGGGCGGCGATCGCAAGCAATACCAGGTGCTGCTCAACCCGGCCGCCCTGCTGGAACACGACGTCACGTTGCAGCAGGTCGAGCAGGCGCTGAAGGACAACAACCTCAACACCAGTGGCGGTTTCGCCATCCAGGGTGAAACGGAGCGCGCCATCCGCGTGTTCGGCCGGCTCGGTCCCGACCCGCAGCGCGTCCTCGATGACCTGCGGAGCGTGCCGGTCCGCACAACTCCGCGGCGGACCATTCTGCTCGGCGACGTAGGCCGGGTCGTGGAAGGGGCGCAGGTCAAGCGCGGCGACGGCAGTGTCAGCGGCCGCCCCGGTGTCGTGCTGACCATCGTCAAGCAGCCCCACGTCGATACGCGGGAGCTGACCGACCGCATCACCGCCGCGCTGCACCAAGCCGAAGAATCGCTCCCCGCCGACATCGTCATCAACTCGGAGCTGTTCCAGTTGAAGAGCTTCATTGACCGCGGCATCTTCAACGTGGGCGAGGCCCTGGTGATCGGGGCCGTCTTGGTTCTGATTATCCTGTTCCTGTTCCTGCTCAACTTCCGCACCACGTTCATCACGTTGACGGCGATCCCGCTATCTCTGGTCATCACCACGCTCGTATTCCGCATCATCAGCAAGTTGACTGGCACCGAGCTGTCGATCAACGTCATGACGCTGGGCGGCATCGCCGTCGCCATGGGCGAGCTGGTCGATGACGCCATCGTGGATGTGGAGAACATCTTCCGCCGCCTCAAGGAGAACAACGGCTTGCCGTCTCCGAAGCCGGCGCTACAGGTGGTCTACGACGCCAGCCGCGAAATCCGCAGTGCCATCGTCTTCGGCACGGCCGTGGTCATTCTCGTTTTCCTGCCGCTCTTCTCGCTCTCCGGCGTGGAAGGCCGCCTGTTCGCGCCGCTCGGCATCGCCTACATCGTCTCGATTCTAGCATCGCTGTTGGTTTCGCTGACGGTGACGCCGGTGCTTTCCTACTATCTGCTGCCGCAGTCGAAGGCAACCCACGGCGAGGGCGATGGCTTCCTCCTCCGCGTGCTCAAGCGTGGCGCGAGTTACCTCATCCGTTTCAGCATGGCCCACCCCGGCAAGTTGCTGCTCTTCACATGGATTCTGTTCGGCTTCAGTGCCTGGCAGTTGACCCGCCTGGGCGCGGACTTCTTGCCGAAATTCGACGAGGGCAGCATCCAGGTCAACGTCAACCTGCCGCCGGGCTCCTCGCTGGAGGCGTCCAACCAGGTCTCGGCTGTCCTCGATGCCCATTTCCGCAAGCTGCAGAAGTCGCCGCAGAATCCGCAGGGCGAGATCTTGCACTTCGTCCGCCGCACGGGTCGGGCCGAGCTGGACGAGCACGCAGCGCCCGTCAACAGCGGCGAATACCTGTTGAGCATCAACCCCGCGAGCGGCCGCAAGCGCGACGACATCCTGGAGAAGCTCCTGGCCGACCTGCGCGCGGAAGCGCCCGGCGTCGATATCGAGACCGAGCAGCCCATGTCCCACCTGATCAGCCACATGCTGTCCGGTGTCAATGCCCAGATCGCCATCAAGGTGTTCGGCGATGACCTGGACACGCTGCGCCAAGCGGCCGAACGCATCCGGACGGTCATCCAGACGGTGCCGGGCGTGACGCCGCCCATCGTGGAGCCGATCCAGATGACCGATGAGCTGCACATCCAGCTGCGGCGTGACGACCTGGCCTACTACGGCGTCAGTCGGAAGTACGTCGCCGATTTTCTTCAGACTGCGTTGCAAGGTGAGCCGGTATCGCAGGTCCTGGATGGGCAACGCCGCTTCGACCTGGTGATTCGGCTCGAAGAGGCGTACCGAACCGACTATCCGCAGCTGGGCCGGTTGCGGATTGACCTGCCGCCCGACCGGGATGGCAAGCAGCGCGGCCAGGTCGAGTTGCGGGAGCTGGCCGACATCGGCACGGGCATTGGCCCCAACGCGGTCAACCGCGAGAACGCACGGCGGCGGATCGTCATCCGCTGCAACACCCAGGGGCGCGACCTGGCCAGCGTCGTCAGCGACATCCAGAAGCGGATCGACGGCACGGTTGAACTGCCGGCGGGCTACTTCGTCGAGTACGGCGGTCAGTTCGAGAGCCAGCAGCGGGCGACGACCTTGATCGTCGTGCTGGCAGCCCTCTCCGTGGTCGGCATGTTCGTGGTGCTGATGATGCTGTACCCGTCCATGCGGATCACACTGCAGATCCTCAACGCCCTGCCGACGGCATTCATCGGCGGCGTCCTGGCGCTGGTGCTCACCGGCCAATCTTTGACGGTGGCCAGCCTGGTTGGCTTCATCTCGCTAGGCGGCATCGCGGTCCGCAACGGCATCCTGTTGGTGACCCACTACTTCCACTTGATGAAAGAAGAGGGCGAGGACTTCACCCAGCAGATGGTGCTCCGCGGCAGCCTGGAACGGCTGGCCCCGGTACTGATGACCGCATTGACGGCCGGCATTGGACTGGTTCCGCTCGTACTGGGTGGCCACGAGCCGGGCCGGGAGATTCTCTATCCGGTCGCCACCGTCATCCTGGGCGGCTTGATAACCTCAACTTTCTGTGAGTTCCTGATCCACCCCGGCCTGTACTGGCGTTTCAGCGGCCAGGACGCCGAACGCCTGTCACGGATCGAAGACGTCGAAGGAGAATCGCTGGTCGAACAGCCGGCGTAAGGAATCGGACCTGGAACGGATTGTCTGAAGGGGCAGGACTTCAACCCTTGCAACGGAGGAAGAATGATGAAGCACATTCGCACACTGACGAGCGGCCTGGCCGTCCTCGCCTCTCTGGCGCTGGCCGTGGGATGCAACAAGCCCGGAGACACGGGCAAAGGCGGCGCGAAGACCGAGAAAGCCGCCGCCAAGACCGACAAGGGCGGCAAGGAAGACCACGCGCATGGTGAAGGACCACACGGCGGCGCCATCGCCGACTGGGGTGGGGGCAAGATGCACATCGAGTTCACCGTGGACCACGACAAGCAAGAGGCAACGGTCTACATCCTGGGCAGCGATGCCAAGAAG
>JAEUIF010000702.1 GCA_016795185.1 Planctomycetia bacterium
GCACCGCGCCGCGCAGGCTAGCGTTCGGACCAATGAATGGAAAAACGCCCATCTGCCTACTGCCCACCCGCCGACCACGGACACGCAGAGAAGTTCCAAACCGCGACTGTTCCACGACGGGATGCCGCCGTGGGCAGCCCTCACCTCGGTTATTCAGGGGGAACTATGCGCGCGACGCACCTGGCAGCGACGGATCGTTTCTCGCCGAACACCTGGATGGGCAGTCTCAAGCCGGTGGCTGGCTGGCTCAGCCTGGCGCTCATGCTGGCTGCTTTCTGGCCGGTCGGCGCGCAGCAGCAAGGACCGGGCTTCCCGTCGCCGCGCCTCGCCAGCATCTTCCCTGCGGGCGCCAAAGTGGGCTCCACCGTCGAGGTCACCGTCACCGGCAGCGACCTGGAGGACGCGACCGCGCTGTACTTCAGCCATCCCGGCATCAAGGCGGAATTCCTCGAACCGGAGAAGCCCGACCCCAAGGTGAAGAACCCGCCCCCGCCGCCGTTGCGCTTTCGCGTGACGCTGCCGGCGGATGTGCCGCTGGGGCATCACGACGTGCGCGTCGTCGGCCGCTGGGGCGTCAGCAACCCGCGCACCTTCGTGGCGGGAGACCTGGCCGAAGTCGTGGAGCAAGAACCCAACGACGATGTGGCCCAGGCCCAGAAGATCGAGTTGAACACCGTCATCAATGGCCGCATCAATCCGAAGGTCGATGTCGATTACTCGACGTTCCAGGGGAAGAAGGGCCAGCGCGTGGTGGTCGCCTGCGCGGCGTCGAGCATCGACAGCCGGCTGTCGGCGTTCGTGCAGCTGTTCGACCCCTCCGGACGGCAACTGGCCGCCAACGCCTTCTATCGCGACCGCGACGCGGTCCTGAGCGCGACGCTGCCGGTCGACGGCGACTACCTGGTGCGCATCTGCGAACGCACTTACCTGACCGGCGGCGACGAGCATGGCTACCGGCTGCGCGTCGGCACCATGCCCTGGATTGATGCCGCGTTTCCGCCGGTGGTGCCCGCCGGGAAGGCAAGCACCATCACACTCTATGGCCGTAACTTGCCCAACGGACAGCCGGACCCGCAGGCCAACAGCGACGGTCTGGCACTGGAAAAAACCACGGTCCAGGTCACGCCACCGGCGCTGCCGCGCACGGGCACGCAGCTGAACTTCCGGGGCCTGATCGCCTCCGCCGACGGCGGCATCGACGGTTTCGAGTATCGGTTGCGCGGGCCGAACGGCGCGGCCAACCCCGTGCTGCTCGACGTGGCGGAAGCCCCAGTGGTCCTCGACAACGAGAGCAACGACACGGCCGAGAAGGCCCAGGAAATCGCGCTGCCCGCTGAGGTCTGCGGGCGCGTCGAGAAGGCACGGGACCAGGACTGGTACGCCTTCCAGGCCAAGGCCAACGAAGTCTATATCATCGAGGCGTTCGCCGACCGACTGGGCGCGCCGCTGGACCTGCACTTCGCGCTGCGCCGCGCGGACACCAAGCAGGTGGTGGCCCAGTCGGACGACAGCACGGAGATGCCCGCGGCGGTGGGCAAGTTCTTCACCGCGACCACGGATCCGCGCATCCGCGCCGTCATCCCGGCGGACGGCAAGTACGAGCTGCTGATCGCCAGCCACACGGCGGGGATTCAGTATGGCCCACGCTGCCTGTATCGCCTGCGAATCGCGCCCGAACAGCCCGATTTCCGGCTGGTGATCGTCGGCAATAACGAGGCGGATACCAGCGGTTGCACGCTGCGGCAAGGCGGCAGCCAGGACATGCAGGTCGTCTGCTTCCGGCGCGACGGCTTCGACGGTGAAGTCACGCTCAGCGCTGAGGGATTGCCGGCTGGCGTGACCTGCGCGCCGCAGGTGCTGGGGCCGGGACTGCGTGAAACGTCGCTGGTCTTCAGCGCTGCCCCGGACGCCGCGTCGTGGACCGGCGAGGTCACGGTCAAGGGCACGGCGACCATCCAGGGAGCGCCCGTTGTCCGCGAGGCACGGCCGGCCTGCCTGGTTTTCCCCGCGCCGCAGAACGCGCCCGCCGTCGGCCGGTTGGCGCGCAGTCTGTGCCTGGCCGTGCGCGAGAAGGGACCATACGCGCTCGACACCGCCACGCGCGAACTGACCGTGCTCGTCGGCGGCAGCGCGGATGTGAAGGTCCAGGTGCGCCGCCAGTGGCCGGACTTCAAGGCACCGGTCCAGCTGGTGCGCCGCGCTGCACCAGCGCAGGCCAACGGCCAGCTGATTACCATTCCCAACACGAACATCACGGGCAACGACGGGATCGTCAAGGTGCAGATTCCCGCCAAGACGCCGCCGGGCGTGTACAACCTCGTCTTTCAGGGCACCGCCGCAGTGCCGCTGGCCCGCACCAAGGACGACAAGAAGAAGGCCAACGTGCAGGTCGTGGAACTCGTCCCGCCGATCAAGCTGACGGTCTACGATTCGGTGGCGGAGTTGAAGCTCGAACAGCCGAAGGTCACCATCAATACCGGCACGGAGGTCGCCGTGCCCGTGCGCGTGCTGCCGCGCTTCGGCTACAAGGGCGCGCTCAAACTCGAACTGGTGCCGCCGCCGGAACTGAAAGACCTGTCGGCCGCGCCGGTCAGCGTGCCGGCGGGCGGCGGTGAAGCCAAGCTGCTGCTCAAGGCAGGAGCCAACGCCAAACCAGGGACCTATGCCAACGTCCTTGTGCGCGCGACGGCCACGGTGGACAAATCCAGTCTGACCGAAGAGACTCGCTTGACCTTGACCGTGGTCAAGACCGGCGCGGTCGCGGTCAAGACCACACCCGTGCTGCCGGCGGGCGCGGACGGCTGGAGATTCGTGCCGCTCGCCCAGCTGACGGGCGACCAGTGGCGCGCCGCCGACTTCGACGACAAGAGCTGGCAAGGGGGCCGCGCGCCGCTCGGCATGGGCGAGGACGAGATCGCCAAACGGAAGGGCACGACCATCGCCAACGGCGGTCAGTCGTTCGCCTTCCGCCGGTCGTTCGAGGTTCCCGAGGAACTCTTGAAACAGAAGGGCGTCCGCTTCCGGCTGCGGGTAGCGAGCGACGATAGCGCCATCGTCCACATGAACGGCGAGCAGGCCGACAAGGACGAGCAGGCCGATCACGAATTCATGTACTGGAACCGCGATGTCGAACTATCGGCCAAGCACCTGCGTCCTGGCCGCAACGTGGTCGCCGTGCTGGTGCAG
>JAEUIF010000768.1 GCA_016795185.1 Planctomycetia bacterium
CATGCCCACGCAAAGCCGTGGGCATGGCACCCAAGCCTTTGACTGAGCAAGAAGTCACTTACACCGCCACCAGTGTAGCGAAGCAATAATGGCCTGCAATCGGATTGTTGACAAAACTGGCTATTCGAGGGCGCGTTGCCCGAAGCGGCCGAGCAGCAGTTCGCGGCGGCGCTGCGGCTCGAACGTCCGGCTGTAAATCTGGTACGGAGCGGTGAGGTGTCCTTCGAGTTGATAGCGGGCGTCGTCGAAGGTTTGGGTGTCGATCAGGGTGAAGGTCGTTGTGGTAGGCGCGCGGCCGCGGAAGGCGCGCGCGATCACGACGTGCCGCAGCACCTTGGTTTCGGCGTCGATGTCCAGCTGGACACCACGCACGGTAGGATGCGGGCGTTCCGGCCGAGGTGCCGCCCGGATGCGATCGCTGCCCGGTTCACCATCCTCCAGGTGCAGGTCGAAAGCGGCGAGAACTTCGCCCAGCAACGTTTCGATCCGCATGCTGTAGACGTCGCACAGATTGGCCAACGCTTCCGGGGTCTCGCCGGCGTCGAAGCGCAGGCCCCGGTTCGGCGAGACGGCTAGCCAGACCTTGCCGTCGTCGGCACGGCCCCAGTTCCAGCGGCGCTGCGGCGGGCCGGATTCAATCCAGAAGCGGTCGCCGCGCGTCCACAGTCGCGTCTGCCGGCTGGCCGACCAGAGCGGGTGGCGGGCGTCGGCCGAGCCGGGTTCGAGCCGGGTTTCGACGAGATAGCAGCGATCCACGGGCAAAGCATGAACCTGCTGGGCTTGCCGCACCAGCGTGGCCGGGTTGGCCCGCGCCGGGGTGAGATACAGGCTACCCGCCAGGACAAGCAGCACGACCGCTGCCGCCGCCCACCAGCCGCGCCGGCGCGGGCGGGCGGGCGGAGGCGCGGCGTGCAAGGTGGCGTGGATGCGACGCAAGCCCGCTGCCGCATCGCCGTCGGTTCGTTGATGCAGATACGCGCGCACCAGCTGGTCGACCGGGTCTTCGGGGGTTAGCGGCGGTTCGTTCATTGGGCTTTCCCCTTCAGATAGCGGGCCAGGTCCACCGCCAGCGCTTGCCGGGCGCGATGCACCAGCACGCCGGCATGCGTCGGGCTGACCTCCAGGGCCTCGCCGATTTCCTCCAGCGACTGGTCCAGGCATTTCAACTGTAACGCCGCCCGTTGCTGGACCGGCAAGCGGTTCAGGGCGGCTTCGATCTCGGCGGACAGTTCCTGGGTGATGACGATCTCGGCCGGCTCAGCCGCCGTCGGGTCGGCGAGAGGCCGCTGGCCGCCGTCGTCCGCGTCGCCAACGAAGAGGCTGAGCAGGGGCCGTCGCCGAGTGTTGCGCTTGATGCAGGCGTTGGTCACGGACTTGAACAGCAGCTTGCGGCCATCGGTGGGCAGGTCGTAGACGTCGGCCTTGCGCAGCAGGTTGCAGTAGCAATCGTGGACCACATCTTCCGCCTCGGCGCGATCGCGCAGCAACGACGCCGCATAGCCGACCGCCTGCGTCCAGGTAGCCAGCACCCAGGCGTCCAGCGCTTGCTGCGAGGCCGGCATCGTCCCCCGTTCCGGGAACCCTGCGGTTCATGGTTCGTCGTTCCGCCTTCAGGCGGTAGAGCGGCTCGCCGCCTGACGGCGGAACGACGAACTTTCGACCTACTTCTTCGGATGGTCCTTGAAGAACTCGACAATCCGCGCCGGGGCGTCGGGTGGGACTTCGTGACCGCCGGAATGAATGAACGTCACCACCGGCGGGCCATTCTTTGAACTGTACTCGGTGCAGAACTTGCCGGCCGGCTTGCCTGCGGGGTCGCAGCCGTTGATCTGCCGGATCAGGTCCATTGTCTTTTCCTGCACGGCATATTTGACGAGCGGGTCCTTCTCACCCGCGACATGCAGCACCGGCTTGGGTTTCTGGGCCTTATAGTCGCGGATGCTGAGCCCTGCGGCAATGGGCGCGATGGCCGCCAGCAGGTCGCCGCGCGCCGGCCAGAGCACGTAGGTAAAGTAGCCACCGTTCGAGTGGCCCGTGGCATAAACGCGCTGCTCGTCGATGCGATACTCCGCTTTCATTGTTTTCAGCATCTGGTCGAAGAAAGCCAGGTCGCGGTCCTGCTGGTCGCCGACATACTTCTGCCAGCCGGACATCTTGCCCTGCGGATCGATCTGCGGCACGGGCGTGGGCAAACCCTGCGGGTAGACGCAGACCGCCTCCGGCCAGAGTTCGTGCAAGCCCAGCCGACGGCCAGCGGCCATCTGCGCCGTGCCGCCGTGGCCGTGGAAGATGAACACCAGCGGCGGCTTCGCGCTCGACGCCGTCGGTGCATAGACCAGGGCCTCGCGCGTCTCGTCGCCGACCTTCCAGGTCATGGACTTCAGCTTGCTCAGATCGCCGCCACCGCCGGCCTTCCGCTCCTTGAGCAACTGCTTGAGCTTCTCCGGATCGAGCTTGCCTCCAAGTTTGTCTTTCAGCTGCTGAAGCTTCTCGGGATCCAGTTTACCGCCCAGCTTCTCCTTCAGTTCTTGAAGCTTGGCCGGGTCCAGTTTGCCGCCCAGCTTGTCTTTTAGCTGCTGAAGTTTCTCCGGATCGAGGCGGCCCGGTTCGTCCGCGCCGGCCCCGGCGGCGCCGCAGATCACCAGCAAGCAGGCGAGCAGGGATAACCGTCGCATGGCGGCAAACTCCTTCGTTGGAAGCGGGCGCGTCACTGCGGGTAACAACCCGCGCCGCGCGGGAACATTACACGCCATTTCGGCGGCGCGCGGCAAAAAGGCCGCCGCAGGTTCGTCGGAACCCGCTGCGGCCTTGGACTGTACCCGGCAGGCAGCGCCGCACCGCCGCGGTCAGCGGGCCGGCGCGGTGGGCAGCGGCGCGAACAGATTCAAGGCGCGGTCGCCCAGGTTCGTCCAGAACGTTCCGGGGCCGGATTGGAACAGCCGCAGCCGCAGGGCGGGGTTCAGGTGCTGCGACAGGGTGTATCGCAGCAAGGCGTCGCTGTTCTGGGCAAACACGTCCATCTGCATCTTGTGCAGGCCGCTGCGCGCCGTATTGACGAGCTTCTTCGATTCGGCCTCGGCCTTGCCCACCAATTCCGTCCGCTGGGCGTCCTGCACGGCGATCCGGGCCGCGTACTCGTCCTTCAGCTTCTCGATCTCGGCGTCGGTGATGATCCGTAGATTGTCCATCTCGCGCCCGATGGCGGCGACCATCTGAGCCGTCTGGGCTTCCACCTTCGCAACCTCGAACGCGATCGTCCGCTCGGCGGCCGTCACGTCATTCTGGGTCTCGGCGGTGAGCGTCTGCTCCTTCTGGGTGATCGCCTTCTCCTTGGCCAGCTGTTCGTCGCGCTTGGGTTTGAGAAAGGCGTCGGGGATGATGATGTTGCGAATGAAAGCATGGCGGACGATGACGCGGTCGCCGCGGCACTCATCCTGCAACCCGCGCGTGAACTCGGACTGGAACCGCTCGCGCTTGATGCCGTCGAGAAAATCCTCGGCCCCGTAGTCCTGCCCCTTGTTGCGGCTGATGTTCTTGACGTTCAGCATGATGACGGTGGATTCGATCCGGTCGATGCTGCGGAACTTGGCCACCCACTCCGGCCAGAATTCGGGCTTCAGCTCCCACTCGATCGTGCAATCGAGCTGAATGCGGTTGCTGTCGCTGGCATCGAACACCAGGGCGGTGTTCTTCGCCGCGTCGGTGTCGTAGTGATAGCTGGTCTGGTAAACGCCAATGGGGCAAGAGATGACCTCGTACTCCTCGGTGTTGACCGGATACAGGCCGGGCTGGAGGACGCGGTCGCGAATGATGCCCTTTTCGACGGGCCCAGCGGCAAACTCGGTCGGCCCATCCGCGCCGAGCTTCCGCCGCAGTACGCCGACGTAGCCGGCCTTGACCTCCACCATGTCCACCAGCTTGACCTCGAAGCCGTAGGGGTTGAAGCGATAGGAGCCGGGCAGCAGCACCTCGCGCCAGATGCCCTGCTGCCCCTTCTCGGCAAGAAACTGGCCGGGGGGCAAGGGTGCGCCGCCCAGCGCCTTGACGATCCCGACCTTGGGCAACTCCAGGCCGGCGGCCGTCGCCCGCTTACCGGGCACGAGGATATTCTCCTTCAATTCCGTCTCGTACAGGATGGGCCAGACGAAATGCCAGCCTTCGCCGAGCACTTGCTCGCGGATGCCTTTCTGACCCGGGGCCGCGAGGATCTGTCCCTCGCCGAGCGGCTCGCCGAACTTGGCGATGATCACAAGCATCCGACCGGAGGGAACGTGATGCAGGAAGTACTTGCGAATCGTCAGCGTCGCGGAAACGGCGACAATCGCGAGCAACAGCAGCAGCAGCACGGGTTGGCTCGGCCGCAGGGCGGCCAAGCCGCGCCCCAGGGCGGCGCCGCCCCGGCCCGCGCCGCCGCCTAGGGCGGCGCCGCCCCGGCCCAGGCCGCGGCCCAGCGCTGCTCCGCCCCGCCCCAGGCCCGT
>JAEUIF010000784.1 GCA_016795185.1 Planctomycetia bacterium
ACGGGCATCCGCGCCTCGTACTGCTCGACGGTGACGAGGCCCTTGTTGTTGCCCTCGAAGCAGAAGATGGTGTGCTCGTCGGGAAACAGCCCGCAGTTAAAGCCGCCGCCGGTATCGCGCTTGTCGGCCACGGCCGCGAAGCGAAACGGTGCGTTATCCAGGAACAACTCGGTGTACGGCCGCAGCTGCGGCAAGTGCGGGATGCCGCACACGAAGCGACCGAGCATCCAGCTATCGGGGTCCTTGCGGTAGCTGGCATAGTTGCGGATCGCCTGGTCGAGCGGCAGCACGGCGGGCGGAAACAGGCCCGCGTAGTCGATGACGCCGTGCATCAGGGCTCGCAGACTGGCTGACATGAGTATTTCCTTCTCTGTTGGTTCAAAGCGGTGCGTAGCGGAGCAAACCCGAAACCCGATCGAAGTCGGCGTCGTTGCTGGCCAGATGGCTCGATTGGTGGTCGCGCATGATCGCAATAATGAGGGCATCGTTGGTAAGCAGGCCGAACTGCTTGCTGACGTCGGCGGCGCGAGACACTTGCTGACCCTCGACCGGCAGCACCGTCACGCCGATTAGATTTAGCTTGTCGAGTGCCTGGGCACTCCTGGTCAATTGACCAACCTCGGCCGGATGTCGCTTGAGACGTCTGATGATCCCCTGGGCAGGCCAGCCAAACAAGACCGTTGCCTCCAGAGTCATGAGCCGATGCGACAGTTCGCCCAGTACATGGGAGGACACAAAGCCCACAAGTGCCTTGCGCTCGATGCGGTCCAACAGTTCGGTACTCGACGGTCCGAAGGTGCTATGAGCGATGAAATGGTAGACCAACACGTTGGCGTCGAGAAAGACCGAGGCGCCAACAGGGATGTCACGGAAAATCATGGTTCATTCCACGGATCGTTTTCCGGCCCCAGCAAGTATTCCAGGTCCTGCGAACTGCCTTTCCAGCCGATCAACCCGTAACTCTGCCGTGCGTGCCCACCGGGTACTTGCACCGTCAGCTTGACGCGCTGCTGTTCCTGCAATGGCAATGGGCGGTCCAGCTTGAGCACACCGTTCTCGTAAACCGCTTCGATTTCCAGGTTCATGATTGGTACCTCGTTCTCGATCACTATCCGTAGTTTAGCAGTCGCACGACGGCAGTTCGAGGGGTTCCGGTCATGGGCGCGGCGTTGACACCCGCGCCTGGCCGTGCGAAACTACCACCTTCCCCCCGCTGCCCGCCGTCCCTTGCGCTCGAACTTCCCTGCCACGGAGTCCCGCATCATGGCGACCGCTGTCTTTCGCCTGTGCCGTTGGGGTGTGCTGTCTTATCTGCTCCTGATGCTGGCCGGTGTGCAACCGGCCGGACAGGCCCAGAACAAGTCCGATGCTCCCGACGGCGTGCTGACGGTGCTGAAAGGGCATGCGGAACCGATCTACGCCATCGCGTTCAGTCCGGATGGCAAGTTCGTGGCTACCGGGAGCTTCGACAAGACCGTGCGCCTCTGGGACCCGGCGACCGGCAAGGAGATCAAGACCTTCGGCGGCGCGGCTGGCAGCCATCAGAACCTGGTGCTGGCCGTTGCCTTCAGCCCGAATGGCGCGCAGCTAGCCACCGGTGGTTCCGACAACCAGGCGAAGGTCTGGGACGTGCCGGTGACCACGCCGCTGCGCGACTTCGTGCATGCCGACGCGGTGCAGGGCCTGGCCCTGAGTCCGGACGGCAAGCTGCTGGCCGGCGCGGGTAAAGACGGGACCGTGAAGCTATGGAACCCCGCCGACGGCAAATTGCTCTTCAACCTGACCGGGCACCAGGGCGCGGTTAATGGCGTCGCCTTCAACGCCAAGGGCGACCTGCTGGCCAGCAGCGGAGCGGACGGCAGCGTGCGTTTCTGGAACCCCGGCAAAGGCGAACCCGTCGCGCAGCTGGCCGCGCACACGGGCGCGGCCAACGCGGTGTTGTTTCAGACGGCCAACGCCTTCACCGCTTCCGTGGGCGACGATGGCCTGCTGAAGTTCTGGCAACTGCCCGTCGTGCCGCCACGCCCGCTGCCGCCGCAAGGAGACGCGGTCACGGCAGTCGCACTCTCGGCCGACGGCAACCAGGCATTCGTCGCCGGCGCGGACAAGGTCGTGCGTCAGGTGGGCGTGGCCAAGGGCGATGTCGCGCGTCAGTTCACCGGACCACAAGGAGCAATTGCATCGGTCGCGATTTCGCCCAAGGGCGACGTGGTCGCGGCTGGCACCGTGGATCAGCGCTTTTTCCTCTGGAACGCGGGCGACGGCAAGCTGCTCCACCAAGGACTGGCCCATCAAGGGCCGGTCACCGGCGTGTCGTTCCATCCGCAGGGAACCCAGTTGCTGACCAGCGGCGGCGATGGTTCCCTCAAACTCTGGGCCTTGCCCGTCGTGCCGACCCGTGCGCTAGCGCACCCGGACGGAGTGGTCAGCGCCTTTCTGTCCCCGGACGGCAAGCGCCTGATCACCGGCGGCAGCGACAAGATCGTCCGCAGCTGGAACCTGGCGAACAATCAGATCGAACGGCAATTCGCCGGACACGTAGGCGCGGTGACGGCGGTGGCCCTGAGCCCGAACGGCGCGGCCCTGGTGTCCGGCGGCGACGACGCCACGATTCGCAGCTGGAACCAGGCCAACGGCATGCCAGCCGACCTGATCGGCGGCCATACCGCGCCCGTGACCTCGCTGGCGTTTCATCCTGGTGGACAGAATCTGATGTCCGCGTCCGAGGATGGCACCGTCAAGCTCTGGCAATTTCCCCCAGTGGCGCCGAAGGCGTTCGTGCATCCGGATGCCGTCACTTGCGCGGCGCTCAGCCCCGACAGCGCGAAGTTGCTCACCGGTGGCAACGACAAGCAGGCGCGACTCTGGAACCTCGCCAACGGGCAGATGGAGCGGGCCTTCCCCGGTCCCGCGCTGCCAATTAACTGCGTTGCCTACAGTGGCAACGGCGCAACCATCGCGGCTGGCAGCGCGGACAAGACCATCACCGTCTGGAACGTCGGCGACGGCAAGGAACTGAAGAAACTTGCGGACCTGCCGGCACCGGTGTTGAGCCTGGCGTTCGGCCCGGACAACAACACCATCGCGGCCGGCCTCGCGGACAACAGCCTGCGGCTCTTCAACGTCAACGAAGGCAAGGAAACCAAGTCGCTGGCCGGGCACGCCGGGCCGGTGACAACCGTCGCTTTTACGGCCAAGGGCGATCAGCTGGTGTCCGCCAGCCAGGATAAGACCGTGCAGGTCTGGAACGTCGGCGACGGCATGGCCAAGCTGAAGCTCGACCACGGCGGCCCGGTCGCCGCGCTGTCGCTGAGCAAGGACGGTACGAAGGCAGCCTCCGCCGGCGCGGATAAGAACGTGAAGGTCTGGAACCTGGCCGACGGCAAGCCGGCGGGCAGCATCGCCACGCCCGCCGAGGTGCGCAGCGTCGCCTTCAGCCCGGATGGCAATCGCCTGCTGGTTGGCGGCGCGGACAACAAGGCCCGGGTCTACGCGCTCGACGGCAAGCTCGGCGTCTTCTTCACGCACGAAGGCCCAGTGGTCGCCGGCGGTTTCCATGCGGACGGCAAGCAACTTATCACGGCAAGCACCGACAAGACGGCGCGACTCTGGAGCAACCCACTGCTCTGGCAGGCTAACCACGCTGGCCCGGTGCGGCAGGCGGCTTTCAGTCCCAAGGGCGACCGCATCGTGTCCGGCAGCGACGACAAGACGGTCAAGCTCTGGAACGCCACCGATGGCAAAGAATTGAACTCCATTGCGGCCCACGCCGGCCCCGTGACCGCAGTGGGCATCAGCGCCGACGGCTTACGAGTTGCCTCCGCCGGCGCGGACAAGGCCTTGAAAATCTGGACGCCCGATACGGCCCTCGACAAGCCCCTGGCCGCCGTCACGCTGCCGGCCGCGCCGCAGAGCGTGGCGTTGAGTCCGAACGGCCTGCGCGTGGCCGCCGGCTTTGCCGAGAACAATGCCAACCTGGCGCGCGTGTTCGACGTGGCCACCGGCAAGGAATTGCAGACGTTCGCCGAACACGCGGCCCCGGTGCGGGCGCTGCGCTACCACACCGATAACCGCACGCTGGTGTCCGCCAGTCAGGACAAGAACGCCCGCCTGCTCGACGTGAGTGCCCTGGCCCTGCTGGAAGGACATGTCGGCGGCGCGACGGGCGTGCAGTTCCATTCGAGTGGCACACAGGCCCTGTCGGGCGGCGTGGACAAGACCGCCAAGCTCTGGAACCTGGCGGACGGCAAAGTGCTCAAGGCATTCGGTCCGCTGGAAGCCAGTGTGGGCGCGGTCGCGTTCAGCCGCGATTTCACCCAGGCGGGCGCGGCGGCTGGCAAGACCGCCAAGGTCTGGAACATCGCGGACGGCAAGGAACTCGCCTCGCTGGCCCATGCCGCCGAAGTGCTCTCGCTGTCGTTCAGCGCCGACAAGGGCAAGATCGCCACCGGGGCTGCCGACAACCAGACGCGCGTCTGGGACCTGGCATCGGGCAAGCCGTTGCAAGCGTTCGCCCAGGGCGGTGCGGTGCGGGCGGTGGTCCTGCACCCCGACAGCAAGACCATCGTGTCCGGGACAGCCGACAAGTCCGTTACCGTGCAAACGCTGAACGCTCTGCGCGTGCTGCCGGCCGGTGCAGGCCCGGTGCGCGGGCTGACGCAGACGCCCGCCGGCACCCACATGCTGACGGGCGCTGACGACAAGACCGTCAAGCTCTGGAATGCCACTACCGGAGCGCCCGAACGCACATTCGACGGCGCAACCGGCGCGGTGCTTGCCGTCGCAATCTCGAAGAGCGGCACGCTCGTGGCTGCGGGCGGAGCGGACAAGACCGTGCGGATTTACAACTTCGCTGACGGTAAGCAAGTGGGCGCGGTGACGGCACCGGGCGCGGTCAAGTCACTGGCTTTCAGCCCGAACAACCTGATCCTGGCCGCCGCCTGCGACAACCAGGCGGTGGCGGCCTGGAACGTGCCCTTCGCGCCCGGGCAACCGCTCTCGGCCGACTTCGGCAAACCGCTCGACGGCTATGGCACGGGGCTGGCCTCGGCGGATGTGACCTTCGCCGCCGACAACGCCACGCTCTACAGCGCTGGCCAGGACAAGACCATCAAGGTCTGGAAGATCGCGGCGGATGCGGCGACCAAGACGCTGGGCCATCCCAACCTGGTCGATAGCGTGGCCTTCGATCCGTCCAACACGCTGCTGGCCACCGGCTGCCACGACGGCAACCTGCGCATCTGGGACGTGGCCAAGGGCGCGGTCGCCAAGCAGATCGCCGCCCACACGACGCCAACCCCGGAACCCATCTACTGCGTGGCCTGGAGCGCCGACGGCAAGCAGGTGGTCACGGCCAGCAAGGACAACAGCCTGAAGCTGTTCGACGCCGTGGCGGGAACGCCGGTGCGCGAATTCAAGGCGTACAAGGACAAGGAATTCGAGAAGGGCCATCGCGATGGCGTCTTTGCCGCAGCCATCAGTCCGGACGGCAAGTTCCTGGCGTCCGGCAGCAGCGACCGCACCATCAAACTCTGGAACCTCGCGGACGGCAGCGTCGTGCGCGAGTTCGTCAATCCCACGCTGAAGGCCAATCAACCGCCGCCCAAGGACCAGCCGCCGGTGCTGCAACTGCCGCCGCAAGCGCATCCCGGCTGGGTCTATAGCCTGCGCTTCACGCAAGACGGCAAGTTCCTGGTCAGTGCGGGCAACGCACCGAAGAACATGGGCTACCTGGCCGTCTGGAACGTGGCGGATGGCAAGATGCTCTACGGCGCGGAACTGCCGTTGGGCCCGTTCCATCACGTTTCGGTCACGGCCGACGGCAAGCGGGTGGCGGTCGCGCCGGGGCCGTCCAGCCGGCAATACTCCGAGGTCAACGGCTACATTCTCAAGATGCCCGACGCCGTGAAGTAACGGATTATGGCGAACTGGCGAACGGACGTTAGAGCAAATTGTGAATGGAGGCAGCACCAGGCGAATTGGTCCGCACCGCGGCCCCTACGGCATTTCGTAGGGTCCGCGGTGCGGACCAATCAACCGGAGCCTACGGCGGCAAGGATTTCATTGTCGTTGTCACCGCAGGCTCACATTCCTGCCCCTCCCTTGCTGACGCCGCATGCACCGTGTAGAGTGTTCCGAACCGCCAACGGTATCGTGCGGTCCCACCCTACCATCCTCGGAGGTGCAGCGTGCGCAGGCTCGCAATCGGTTGGTCCATCGTCTTCGCGGCATCCGCCTTCCTGCTTCAGGCCCAGGAACCCGTCAAGGTCGCTACCGACCCCGAAAAGGCCGGCCCGGACTACGCGGTGCAGGGCGAGTACGTCGGCGAGACGGCCGACAAGGCCAAGCTCGGCGCGGAAGTGATCGCCAAAGGCAACGGCAGCTTCGTCGTCAACTTCCTGCCGGGCGGACTGCGCGGCGAGGGCGGCGACTATGCCAAGCGCGTCGAGGGCACGGCCAAGACCGAGGACGGCAAGACCAACATCACCACCAAGGACGGCAAGTGGACGGGCAGCATCGCCAGCGGCAAACTGACCGGCAAGAATGCCGAGGGCCAATCGTTCGCGCTCGAAAAGACCATTCGCAAGAGCAAGACGCTGGGCGAGAAGCCGCCCGCCGGCGCGGTCGTGCTCTTCGACGGCAAGGACGCCAGCGAGTGGAAGAACGGCAAGCTGATTGACGGCAACCTGGCCGGCAGCGACGTCGCTAGCCTGAAGACCTTCAAGGACCACAAGCTGCATCTCGAATTCCGGCTGAGCTACATGCCCTTCCAGAGCGGCCAGGGCCGCAGCAACAGCGGCGTCTACGTGCAGCATCGCTACGAAGTCCAGGTGCTGGACAGCTTCGGTCTGAAGGGCGCGAACAACGAATGCGGCGGCGTTTACTCCCAGAAGGAGCCGTCGGTCAACATGTGCTATCCGCCGCTGCAATGGCAAACCTACGACATCGAGTTCAAGGCCCCGCGCTTCGCCGACGGCAAGAAGACCAGCCCGGCGGTCCTGAGCGTCTGGCATAACGATGTGCAGATTCACGACAAGCTCGAACTCAAGGGCCTGACCGGCGGCGCGGCCCTCAAGGACGACGACGCCCCTGGCCCGTACTTCCTGCAAGGACACGGCGGGCAGGTGCAGTACCGCAATATCTGGGTGGTGGAAGCCAAGTAAAGGATGCCCGGCCGCGGGGGGCGTCGCAAAGCCGCCCGCGGCCGGCTG
>JAEUIF010000705.1 GCA_016795185.1 Planctomycetia bacterium
CTTCGTCGGCATCAGCTGGCAATGGAGCAGCGCCGTCCAGGCGCGCGACGAGTCTCGCTACCAGGCAGGCCAGAAGGAAATCCAGCGCCGCAACGCGGTCTTGGCCCGACAGCAGGCGCTCGAGGAGAAGAAGCAAGCCGAACTGGCCCGGAACGACGCCAAACGCGAGAGCCTGGCCAGGGAGGAGCAACGCAAGAAAGCCGATGCCGCTCGCGAAGTCGCCGAGACCAACGTCTACTTCAGCCGCATCGCCCAGGCGCGGCTGGAATGGCAGCTCAACAACAGCGTCCCCGCCGCCCGCAAGCTGCTCGACCTGTGCCGACCACGCGAGAAAGAAACCGACCGGCGCGGTTGGGAGTGGTCTTTCCTGAACGGCTTGAACCACACCGAACTGCTGGCCTTCCAGGGCCAGAATCGGGGCTATATCCACCAACTCGCCTACAGTCCCGACGGTGCCTGGATGGCCTGCGCGGGCGGCGGCAACCCCTTCCAGGGGAGCCAGCACATCATCGAACCCGGCGAGGTGTTGCTCTTCGACGCGCGCACCGGAGCGCCGCGGCCCCCGCTGCGGGGCCACGGCTCGGTGGTGACCGACGCGCGGTTCAGCCCCGACGGCCAGACCCTGGCCAGCTGCGGCTACGACAGCACGGTCAAGCTCTGGAACGTGGCGGACGGCAGGCTGCTGCGCACCATTACCGTGCCGGATGGCCGCTGGTTGTACGCGGTGGCCTTCACGCCGGACGGCCGGCAGGTGATTTCGGGCAACGGCAACGGCACGGCCACGCTCTGGGAGGTGCAGACCGGCGAAGCGGCGCGCCAATTCCAGTGCGGCTATCGGCTGACGGCCTCCCTGGCCTTCAGTCCCGATGGGAAGTACCTGGCCACCGCCGGACAAAGTGCGCTGGACGCCAGCGGGCCGGTGAAGCTCTGGGATGCGAAAACCGGGCGCCCGCTGCGCGAGTTCGGCACCGGGGCCCGGCACACTTACAACAACGTGACCTTCAGCGCGGACGGGCGGTTCCTGGCCACCGTGGATCGGACGGCGCGGGTCTGGGAGGTGGACAGCGGCCGTCTGCTGCACACGTTCGCGCCCGAAACCGAACTGCTGGCGGTGGCCTTTCGGCCCGACGGCCGCCAGCTGGCCACGGCCAGCGCCGACTACACCGTGCGGCTCTGGGACTTGAAGAACGGCGAGCAACA
Source organism: Planctomycetia bacterium (assembly GCA_016795185.1). Taxonomy (GTDB): domain Bacteria; phylum Planctomycetota; class Planctomycetia; order Gemmatales; family Gemmataceae; genus JAGVLI01. Next base: position 1,201 of record JAEUIF010000705.1, read on the forward strand.
GTCGATTTTGCGCGGCCACGCCGCGCCCGTGCATACCCTGGTTTATCATCCCAGCGGCCGGCTGTTGGCCTCGGGCGACATCGGTCGGCAGGTCAAGGTGTGGGACCTGACACGGCACCCCGAATATACCTTCGCCCAGCAACCTCGTCACCGCTACCCGGAAGGGCTGACCTTCAATGCCGCGGGCGACCGCGTCCTCTGCATGCATCGCAACGGCGAACTGGCGACCCTCGATCCCGTCACCGCCGTCACCTGCGATTCGCAGCGGCTGGACCTGACGGGCGAATGGCTGACGCCCGGCACTCTGGCGGCGTTCGATGGCGCGGCAAGCCGGCTGGCGACCATCGCCACCGGCCGCCGCCAGGCCCGCCTCTACGAGACTGCTTCCGGGAAGGAGTTAAACCTGCTGAGCGGGCCGCAAACCGCGCTGTATCAGGTCGCTTTGAGCGGCGACGGCCGGCGCGTCGCCGCCGCCGGCATCGGGATGACGCAACAGCAGGGGCCGGTGCGCGAAATCACCGTCTGGGACAGTGAATCGGGCCAGCCGTTGACGACGTTTTACCGACCAGCGCCCTTGAAGAACCGTCTGTTCGGCGGTCTGAAGCTCAGTCCCGATGGACGGCTGCTGGCCTTCGACGATTACGGCCTGGAGCAGAGCGCCCAGGGGCCGAAGCCGCTCTTCCAGGTCAAGGTCGTCGCGCTCGACGAGCGAACGGATGGATTGCCGCGAACGGTACATACTTGGTCCGGCCACGAGTCCATCCTCGCCACCCTGGCCTTCAGCGCCGACGGACGCTACCTTGCCTCCGCCGACCAGACGCTGGTATTCGTCTGGGACTTGAAGACCGGCAAGCCGCTGTTCGAGCAACCCCTGCAAGGCCCCGGCCACCTCTCTTCCTGCCAGCTGGCGTTCAGCCCGAATGGCAAACGACTGGCCATCGTCAACCGAGAACTGGTCAAGATGTGGGACGTAGGCACTGGCCAGGAAGTACTTACCCTGCGCGGCGCGCCAGCCCGCCACGGCGACGGCGGCTTCAACCCGTTGCTGTCCTGGAGCCCCGACGGCCAGCGGTTGGCGGCCCTCAACTGGAACGGGGGCGTCAGCGTCTGGGACGCTGCCGAACGCACGGGCCTGGCGGCGCAAGCGCGGGAGCGCCGCAATGCCGAGGTTCGCGGCTTCTACTGGCACCTCGACTCGGCCATCGCCGCGGCGCGTGAGGGCGACTATTCGCTGCTGGGCTTTCACACCCGGCAACTGCAAGACCTTCAACCGCCGGACGCCACCGCCCGTCTGCACCGCACCGAGTTGTCAATGCGCTTCGGTCAATGGCGACAGTCCGCCGATGAGTTCAATGACCTGTGCCCCGGCCAGGTGCCCGCCGAGCTAAATCAAGCTTACCTGGCCTGTGCGTCGCGCCTGCTGACCGGCGATCTGGCGGCCTACCGTCAAGGCATAGCTGGGCTGCTGCAACGCTATCGGGGAGCGC
>JAEUIF010000896.1 GCA_016795185.1 Planctomycetia bacterium
TGCGCCAGCGCGTCGAGCACCAGCAACGTCTTGACCGCCTCCTGCGGCTCGGGCCGCACCGGCTCACCGTTCAGCACGGCACGGCCAAAGTCCTCGATCATGTGCTGAATCTGGTCGTCGTTCTCGAACGCGATCTCTTCATCGGGCTTGTCGAGGCGACGCAGCGCAACCACGGGTTGTTTCGCTGGCACCCACATTTCTGGAATCGAGAGGACGCCCTCGGTGCCCGTGATCTCCAGCTGCGTCCGCAAGGGCAGCGTGAAGCCGCAATCGAAGCTGGCCATCCGGCCGTCCGCGAACCAGAGCAGGCCGTTCATCTCGACATCGACGCCGAACTGGTAGCGCGCCGCCGCGAAGACCCGCACCGGCTCCTCGCCGAACGCCCAGCGGATGCCGTAGACCGGGTAGCAGCCCACGTCCAGGAGGCTGCCGCCCGCCGCTTGCGGTTGCAAGCGGATGTTGTTCGGGTCCAGGGGCCGCATCGGAAACGTGAACGCGCCGGTGACGCGCTGCACCCGACCGATCGCGCCGCTATCCAGCAGTTGCCGTAATTTGGCCGTGCGCGGGTGGTGCGGCCACATGAAGCCGTCCATCAGACAGACGTTTTTCGACCGGCAGTATTCGACCAGCGCCTGGGCTTCCCGCGCCGTGGGCGTCAGCGGTTTTTCGCAGAGAATGTGCTTGCCGCGGTCGGCCGCCTTGCGGGTCCATTCATCGTGCAGGTGGTTGGGCAGCGGGTTATAAATGGCGTCGATGTGCGGGTCGTCGAGCAGGGCCTCGTAGCTGCCGTGCGCGGTGGGAATGCCGGCAGCCTGGGCCGCGGCCTGCGCCTTGTCCAGCGAACGGCTGGCGATGGCCACCAGTTCGCCGTTGCGCGCCTTGCGGAATGCCGGCAGCAAGCGGTCGTTGATTTTCGCGACGCCGAGGATGCCCCAGCGCAGTTTACTCTTGGCCATGAGTTCCTGAGTGCTCCTGAAAGCTGCCCTCTATCTACGCGATCATCCCAGCGCCGCCGATCGGCCAAACCAGCCGCCGGCCCGGAAATCGATCCCTCAACCCTTCGGGCGCCGCCTGAACGCCGTATCGCTCCGTGCCGTTGCTGCGAGTTGTGAAGCCCGACATCAGACCTGTGCCATCAGGTTGTCGCTCAGCAGCTTGTGCAGGTGGAAGTGAAACGGTCCGAGCTTGCCGCCGTAGTTGCCAGCGGTGATGCGCAGCACGCCGGGCCGACAGGCCGCCACGACGCCGACGCGCGTCGCTTCCTCGACAGCGGCCTGGTCCAGTCCATCGATGACGAGTTCGTAGACGGCGGCCGAGCCTTCGGGTAGCACGCTCGCGACCGAGCCGCGCAGCGTGGGGCAATAGGCGTGGTTGGTGCTGGCACGCAGCTTCTTGTACTTGCTGCCAACCTTGCTGCCCGAGCGCACCACGCCGCCGGGAAAGGGCATAATGACATCGGGCAGGCGGCGCACGGCGGCGACGGCGGCTTCCGCGGCTTCCAGAGCGGTCTGCTGCGTCTGGCCGACGATCAGGAAGTTGCCGCCGCCCACGCCCTTGGTGGTGCCGAAGACGTCCTCGCAGATGAACTCACCGTCCATGGTCGGCATCCGCCAGTAGCGCCGGCCTTCGAGCTTCTTGCTGATTTGCCAGCCGTCGCCGAAGAAGCGCAGGTTGCCGCCGACCTTGACGCTCTTGTCTTTCACCGCCGGCAGGCCGTTGTAGCAGGCCGTGGTCGGGCAGGTGAGGATGCACTGGCCGACGCGGTTGACCAGCGACTTTTGCAGTCCGTCGCGGCCGAAGCCGAAGAAAAGCAGGCTGACGCCGGGCCGCCCGTCGGGAGTGTCATCAGGCGACAGCTCGCGTTCGATGCCCGCTTCGGCGTCGCAGCCGATGACCGACGAAGCATAGCCGGTGGCGACCTGGCCGGCGGTGCGCGCCCAGGCTGCCGTCTCGGCGGTCACCAGCAGGCGAGCCGCCGTCATCGGGAACGCTTCGGCGAAGGTCTCGTCAATGGGGATGCCGGTGATCGCTAGCAAGTGGGTCGGCCCTCGTTCCAGGGTACTCTGGTTTGAGGTACGGAAAAACACCGGGGCGGACAAGCGCGAGCGCGGCGGCGCCACGGGCGAAAAAACCGTGAACTGGGCTTGCAGGACCGCAGGCCGAAAAGCGATGGTGGAAGGTGGAGTGCTAAACCGCCAGCGGCGCGCCACGCGAAGCCGCCCGCGGCGATTGACGGCGCTGGAACAGCGCCGACTAAAATTTGTTCAGCGCGGACCGTGTCGGCCGCGCGCCAGTCAGGAGAAGTCCCCTACCGCGCCATCAGCGCCGCGGCGGCTGATGGAATCGTCCGGGTCCACGCCTGAGCAGCAGGCGTTCAATCACACCCCAGAGACCCAGCGCCGTTTTGTTCCCGACCAGCGCGACTGCTCCGTCATACGAGCGGCGCTGCGTTGCGGCGCCCAGGACCGCTCGAACACGCCCCGATCCCGCCAACCCATCCGCGGTGCTGCATATTTCCCGGCTTTCGTCCCCGTGGACGACGCCGCTCGTGGGGGGATCGGTTGACGCCGCGCCCGTTGCGTTCGTAGTTCCGCCTTCAGGCGGCGAGCGACTCGCCGCCTGAAGGCGGG
>JAEUIF010000985.1 GCA_016795185.1 Planctomycetia bacterium
ACGGGCCGTATCCGCGGGGACGTTGTGTAAGCATCGGCTTTAAATTTGGTTCGTTGTTCCGCATTCTGGCGGCGTGTCGCACAACCGCCTGACGGCGGAACTACGAACGCCCGAACCGCGCAAGTTTGCAAACAGCCGGCATCTGCCAAGAATCCTCCGCGAACCTCCGTGCGGTTTGCTCCTTCCATATCCCTGTGGCGGGCCGGTGTGCGGCCCGTGTCCCGGAAAACAGCCCATGACGCCGTCGAAGTTCCCCTGCTGGCTCGTGTACCAGGTGCTGGACGGCGGCTGGCTGCTGGCGGAATCGCCGACTTATCCCGAGATCAATCGACTCGGCACACACCGGGAATCGCTGCGCGGCCAGCTGCTGGCCAATTTCCGCCGCATGCTCAAGGAAATGCCTTTGGCTCAGTTGCACCAACGCTGCGCGCTGAGTGAGCCCACGGTGGAGACCATCAACCTGCCCATGCCGCCGGTCCCCGGTTCCATCCTGTGGCGCGAGCCGCTCGACCTGCGCTTCGACGTGGTGCGCTGGCGTCACGACGCCGGGGTCGAGGCCGCCTTCGTCCCCGCGCTGAACATCGTCGTGCTGGGTGACACGCCGGAAGACCTGCGGGAACGGTTGCCCGTCGAGATTCGCGAAGCGCTGGCCCGCGCGGCCCCGAGGCCCGACCTCCGTCAACTGACGTTCGGCCAGCGCGGCCAGCGCGTGCGGATCGAGCGGGCCGCCGTCCCGGTACGGCTGCGCAGTGCCCGGCAGCGTGCCCTGGCGGCCCTGCGCGAACAGGAGGAAACACCCTCGGTACTGGCTAAAGTCGCCGACAACCTGACCTGGCTCGCCAGCGAGCCGGCCTTCGGGTTGGACCGGCTGGCGGAACAGATGGCCGAGTTGTTGACGGCCGACCCGCCGCGCAGCGTATTGCTGGTCGGACCGTCGGGCGTCGGCAAGACGGCACTGGTGCGCGAACTCGTCCGCCAGCGCGAACTACTGCGACTGACCGCCACGCCGATCTGGGCGACCAGCGGCGCGCGTCTGGTGGCCGGCATGAGCGGCTACGGCATGTGGCAGCAGCGCTGCCGGGATGTGGTCCGCGAAGCAGGCAGCCGCCGGTTGATTCTGCACCTGGGGCAACTCGTCGAGTTGCTGGAAGTCGGCAAGAGCGAACACAACCCACTGGGCATCGCCAGCTTTCTGCGTCCGTATCTGGCGCGCGGCGAACTGCTGGCCATCGCCGAATGCACGCCCGAACAGCTGGCCCTGCTCGAGCGCGAAGACCCGCACTTGCTCGAAGTATTTCAGCAGTTGCCCGTGCCCGAACCGGACGCGGCAACGGGACGCGATATTCTCGACCGGGTTGCGAAGCAGGCTAGCGTAATGCTGCCAGCGGAAGCGCTCGAAGCGCTGGACCGTCTGCATCGCCGCTATGCCACCTACTCGGCCTATCCGGGCCGTCCGGTGCGCTTTTTGCGCGCTCTGCTTGCGGAGCGCAAGGAGCAACCGCCACCCGGCCCCGCCGATGTAATCGCCGCCTTCGGGCGCGAAACCGGCTTACCCGCCGTGCTGCTCGACCCCGCGCAAACGCTCGACCTGGAGCACACCCGCGCCTGGTTCGGCGAGCGGGTGCTGGGCCAGCCGGAAGCGGTCGAACTGGTAGTCGATCTACTGGCCGCCGCCAAGGCTGGATTGACCCGGCCGCGCCGGCCCATTGCCTCACTGGTCTTCGTCGGCCCGACCGGCGTCGGCAAGACCGAACTGGCCAAGGCGCTGGCCGAGTTCCTGTTCGGCTCCCGACAGCGGCTGACGCGCTTCGACATGAGCGAGTTCGCCGACCCGTTGGCCGTCCAGCGACTGGTCGGGAGCGCCTTCGGCGGTGAAGGGCTGTTGACGGCGAAGGTGCGCGAGCAACCCTTCAGCGTGCTGCTGCTCGACGAATTCGAGAAAGCGCACCCGTTGTTCTTCGACCTGCTGCTTCAGGTGCTGGGCGAAGGTCGGCTCACCGACGCCGCCGGCCGGTTGGCCGACTTCAGCAACTGCGTGGTGATCTTGACCTCGAACCTGGGCGCGGAATCGTTCCAGCAAGGCGGGTTCGGTTTCGACGGCAGCGCGGACATCGCCGCTTCGCTGCGGCAGCGGGCGGGCGAACACTTTACCCGGGAGGTGCAGAAGTTCCTGCGGCCGGAGCTTTTTAACCGTCTGGACCGGCTGGTGCCGTTCCTGCCCCTCGAAGCCGAGACCATCCGGCACATCGCCGAGTTGCAACTGCACCGCCTGGAAACGCGCGACGGCCTGCGTTACCGCAACGTGGCGCTCTCCTGGGGCGAGGGCGTCGCGAACCGACTGGCGCGGCGTGGCTTCGACATCCGTTACGGCGCACGGCCCCTGCTGCGCGCCGTGGAACGCGAACTGCTCGCGCCGCTGGCCGACCAGATGAATCGCTACGGCGCGGGCACGCCGCTCGCGGTTGAAGTCACCTGCCGTGAGTTTGGCTTGAACGTGGACGTGCGCGCCGTCGGCAACGGGGCCGCACGGTCGGCCGCCGAGGCGTCCCGGTTCGGCGCGACCGCGGAGTGCGTGGCGCTGCGCCGTCAGGCTCAGAAGCTGGAACGCAGCCGCTGCGTGCGCGAACTGCGCAACGAGCTGTACCGTTTGGAGGAAGCCGAGCAGCGCTTTCAGAAGGCCCATCAGCGCTATGCGGCTTTGATGGCTGCGCTGGCACGGGTGCCCGAAGAAGTCAGGCAGAAAGTGCGCCGCGAACCACCTCGCACCACGGCGGCGGATCAGGAACGTCAGGCCCGTGTCGCTCGGCTGCGGCAGCTGGACGACCGCCTGGTCCAGTTCCACGCGCGACTTTGCACGCTCGAAGACGAGGCGCTGCAAGTCCTGTACGCCACTCCGGGCACGGCTATCATCGCTCCGGACCTCGCCTCCGCCCTGGTCGAATTGCGGCGGGAGTGGGCCGACCTGTTGTTGACCTACTATTGCCGGGATTTTGAACTGCCCGACCGGCTGTTGCTGGTGGTCTGGGCCGAAGAGCCGACGGCGCTGCTCGAGCTGGCCACTGCCTATGCCCACATCGCCCAGCAAGCCGGCGGCCTGCGTCAGTCCGCCACCAGCTATTGCTTGCCGTCGAAGGACCAAGCTGTCGCGGAGGGAACGGAACCGAAGTCAGCATCACAGCGCACGAACGCCAGCGAACCGCCCGCGCAATTCTGGGATGAGAATAAGTTGTACGCCGACGCCAACGGCCGGCCGCCACGTCCGCTGCTGGTGCGCGAGCGCATCAAAGACCTGTGGACGTTCTTGCAGGAACCGCCGCCGCGCCTGCTTGGCATCGGCTTGCAACTGACGGGCCGGGCCGCCACGCCGCGCTTCGTTTCCGAGCAGGGGTTGCACGTTTTCCGTGGCGCGAAGCAGGCCCAGATGGGCCGCTGCCTGGTCGATGTCAGCAGCGCGACCGACGCGAACTACCTGCCGCCGCCGGGCATCACGCGCAAGGGCGCCATCGGCGACCAGGACCGCCGCCGCGCGTACGACTGCAATCAAGAAATCATTGACGACCTGCTACTGGGTGAGAAGTTGCCCTGGCAGAACCAGCCGCTGGCCGAAGCACTCGCGGCGGCCATTGAACAACTGCTGCAACGCCGGCTGCTTGGTCTACTCGACGAATAAACGCCCATGAACCTCGACATCCCGATCTACGTGGAAGGCAGCAAGCCGGCGGCGGGGCCGCTCATCTACCGCGCCCGGCCGCTGTTCTTCACCGAACCCGAGGTGCGCGGTCAGCACCTCGACCGCTTGCTCGCCAAGCTGGCGCAGGACCTGGGGCGCGTGCTGTCGCTGCTGGGCCGGGCTACCCGGCACGACGCGCTGGGGGAATACACCTTCGCTCCGCGCCTCGGTTCGCGACGCCTGGACCTGACGCTGGTCCTACGCCGCAGCACGCTGCGCTGCCGGTTTCTGTTCGTCGTCTTCCGCCATTTCGACCGCCGGCTGGCGTTCACGCCCTCGGTGCCCGGAGTCTGGTTCGACCTCGTCCGCAAGGAAGACCTGGCGACGCGGGCCACCGAAGTCCTCACCAAGCACTTTCGCGAGAGCGAGCGCGAAGACGCGGACCTGGCGACCGAGGCTGCGGGCCTGAACGGCAGCGCCTTCATCACGACGCTGGCCATCACCATCCATCCACCGAAGGTGCCGCCCGCGCCTAAGCTGCCCAGGTTCCTGATGCTGCTGGGCGATGATACCCCCGCGGACGGCGCGACCGAACTGCGGCGGGTGGGCCGTTGCCTCGACTGGCAATACCCGGACGACCTGGACCGTTCCCTGCTGCGCGACGCGGAACTAGCCGAGCTGACCCGCTGCCTGCAAGCTCCGGAACGCCGCCCGGTGCTGCTCGTGGGGCCGAACCAGGTCGGCAAGTCGGCGCTGGTCCACGAGTACGTCTTCCGCCAGGTCGCCGGCCGCAAGTCGCCGTTTCGCGACCGCAACAACGTCTGGCTGCTGTCGCCGTCGCGATTGATCTCCGGCATGTCGTATGTCGGTCAGTGGGAAGACCGCCTGCTGGCGATCCTCAAGGAAGCGCGCAAGCGCGAGCACGTTCTCTACTTCGACGACCTGATCGGCCTGTTTCACGCCGGGCAAAGCGGTTCATCGTCGCTGAGCGTGGCCAGCGTCCTCAAGCCGTACCTGGAGCGCGGTGAGGTGCGCGTGCTGGCCGAGATCGCGCCGCCAGCCCTGCGCGTGCTGCGCGAGCGCGACCGCGGTTTCGCCGACCTTTTCCAACTCTTGCCGTTGCGCGAGCCGGACGAGTCCGAGACGCTCCGCATCCTGATCGCAGTCCAACGGCAACTCGAAAGTCAGCATAACTGCCGTTTCGACCTCGATACGCTGCCAACGGTGATCGACTTGCAGCGCCGCTATCAGCGCACGACCGCGTTTCCCGGCAAGGCGGCGACCTTTCTGCGCCAACTGGCGGCCAAGCACCGCGACACCGCCACCGTCACGCAGCCGGATAACGACCGCGCCATCACCCGGCAGGATGCGCGCAACGAGTTCCACGCCCGCAGCGGCCTGTCCGCCACGTTTCTGGACCGCGAAGCCCGGCTCAGCCGCGCGGAGGTGTTGCAAGCCCTGGCGCGCGGCGTCGTCGGCCAGGAAGCAGCCCTCGAAGCCGCCGCCGATGCCATCGCCATCGCCAAGGCCCGCTTGAACGACCCCAGCCGGCCGCTGGCTTCGTTCCTTTTCCTTGGGCCGACGGGCGTCGGCAAGACGCAGACCGCCAAGGCGCTGGCCGGCTACCTCTTCGGCGATCCGGAGCGGCTGCTACGCTTCGACCTCAACGGCTACAACACGCCAGGCGCTGCCGCCCGTCTGGTGGGCACGTTCCAGCAACCCGAAGGGCTGCTGACCGCCGCCGTGCGTCGTCAGCCATTCTCGGTCATCCTGTTCGACGAAGTCGAAAAGGCGGACCCGGAAGTCTTCGACCTGCTGCTGCAAGTGCTCGGCGATGGCCGGCTCACCGATGCACTCGGCCGCACCGCCGACTTCACCAACACGCTGATCGTATTGACGTCCAACCTCGGCGTGCGCGAGGCGGAAGGGAGCTTTGGCTTTCGCCAGGACGATCGGGCGCTGGAAGCGCAGTTCGTCCGCGCCGCGGAAGGCTTCTTTCGTCCGGAGTTTTTCAACCGGCTGGACCGCGTGCTGCCCTTCCAGCGGTTGAATCGCGAGCAAGTAGGGCGCATCGCCAGCGGCTTGCTGCGCGAAATTTTCGGCCGCGAGGGCCTGGCGCAGCGACGTTGCTTGCTGCAAGTGGAAACGGCGGCCCGCGAGCGCATCGTGGACCTGGGCTACGATCCGGTGTACGGCGCGCGGGCGCTGAAGCGCTCCATCGAGCAACAGCTGACGCGCCCGCTGGCCGCGCAGCTGGCTGCCATCCGGCCGGGCACCTTCACCGTGGTGCGCGTCTATGCGGGGCCGGAGCAACTGGCAGTACAGGTGCAGCCGCTGGAGCAGGTCGCGTCGCAATCGGAGCCGACGCCGACCGAGTTGCATCCCGCCAGGCTACTGCCTGCGGTGCGCCAGTCTGTCCGTCGCATCGAGGCGGACCTGGCGACGCTACAGCCCGTGGGGCCCGTCACACTCGGCCAGGTCGATCCGCAACATCTGCGTTACTTCGCCGTCCGCGAGCAGATGCAGCGGGTGCGCGAGATCGCTCGCCGCCTCGACGACTGGGTCGAGGCCGAGCGCGCCCCGCGCCGCCTGCTGCCCAGTTTCGCGCAGCCAGACGTTGCTCGCCGGCCGCATTGGTATCGCCTGACCTGGCACCAGGACGTTGCGCTGAACGACCTGGCCGCGGCCCTGGACATCAACGAATACCTGAGCGACCTGGCCGAAACCGCCCGCAAGGCCGACGCGGACCAGCACGCGCCGGAGGCCCTGGAATTGCTGCACCAGGTCGCGCTGTTGCAAACGATGGCGGACGCCGCCCGCAGCGGTGAACCGGAAACCGTGCTGGTTCACCTGTCGGGCCGCCGCGAAGCCGGCCTGACCGCATGGTGTTTGCAGCAACTGTGGAGCCTCTATCTGCGAACCTTTCGTCGGTTGCAATTGGACGTCGTGCCCGCTTCACCGCCTCCGGACGACATGGCGCACGACTGCACCCTGCTGGTGCAGGGCGTCCACGCCTGGCCGCTGGCCCACCTGGAGGGCGGCACGCACCTGTGCCATTTTTCGCGTTCCCCGGTAGAACCGATCCAGGTCGTGACGTTGCCGGTGCCTGCCGGCAGCGATCCAACGACCATGCTGCGTGAACGGCAAGCGCGCCGGTCGGATTGGCTTCAGGCCGTGCAGGCAGGCCGGGCTCAGCTGACGGACGACCCCGAACCGTATGGCCCCGTGATCCGTCTGTACACGACGGACGATCCGTACAAGCCGCTGACCTTACTGGATTTCCGCTGCCGGTTCCTGGGTTCGCAAACCCACTTGGCGGACTACTTGCTGGCCGCGCTGCCGTTGCCGGCGGAACTTCGAGAAGCCGGTTTCTGAAACGCCGTGGCGAGAGGATGATTCATGCCCACCTATCGCTTCGCCGCGCTGCTCTGGCAGGATTGCGTCGGCACTTATACGATGGTGCCGGTTGAAGCGCCCAACCAGTCCTGGGCCGGGCACGGTTCCTCGCCGCGCCGGGCGCGCGAGTCGCTGCGCGATCTCCTCACCTGGCTGGACTGCCGGAATGAACTGCCAGAGCCCGAGCTGCTCGAAGCCTCCTTGCACACCTATCGCGTGCCGGTGCGGCCGGAATACGCCGCCCGCAATCGCATTTATCCCTGCGCCGAAGTCTGGGTGCCGGTGCCTTGCGTCAGCGGCAAAACCGCCACGGACCTGCGCGTCGCCGCGCTGCCGTTGCTGGGCGTCCGCTTCTACTATCACGAACCCGGCGAGTTGAAGTCGCTGGTCATCCGCTACACGCAGCAGCAACTCAAGGGGCAAACTCCCGCACAGATTGCGGGCTATCTGCCCCCACGGCAGCTGCGGCTGGCCGAGGTCGTGGTCCGTTCGCGCAAGCGCGGTACGCCGCCCCGGCCGCTGGACGAGCGCTGGCCCGCGCTCAGCCAGGTGGCCGAACCACTCGGTGAACGCGCGGTCCGCAAGCAGTTCGCGCCGGCCTGGGAGCGCGGCGCGCTGGTGCAGGAAGTCGTCCGCAAGCTGCACCACGAACGGGCCAGCCTGGTGCTGGTTGGCGAGCAAGGCGTCGGCAAGTCGACCGTGCTGGTGGAAGCGGTGCAAGCCGTCGAACGGCTGCAAGCCGCCGAAGCGAAACAGCGTGGCAACAGCGCCGAACGGACCTTCTGGCTGACCACCGGCAGCCGGCTGATTGCCGGCATGAAGTATCTCGGCCAGTGGGAAGAACGCTGCGAGTCCATCATCGACGAGCTGGCCCGGCTACCGGGCGTACTGTGCGTGGACCGACTTCTCGAACTGGTCCGCCTGGGGGGCGTCGGTCCCGCCGATAGCATCGCCGCGTTTCTGGTGCCGTACCTGCGGCGGGGCGAGCTGCGATTGGTCGGCGAAGCGACGCCGGCCGAACTGGACGCTTGCCGCCGATTGCTGCCCGAGTTCGCCGATCTATTGGCAATCCTGCCAGTCCCGGCCTTCGACCAGGCTGCCGCTCTGACCGTGCTCGACCGCTCCGCCGAACGCTATGCCCAGAACCTGCGCCTGGAAGTAGCGCCTGGCGTCAGCGAACGAACGTACCGGCTGTTTCGCCGCTTCCAGCCGTATCGCGCCTTGCCGGGCGGCGCGGTCCATTTCCTGCGCGACCTGTGCGCCCGGCTGGCGCGCGAACGTCCGCCCGTCTCGGTCACGCCGGCAAGCGTCGTCCGGCACTTCGTCCGCCGCACGGGACTGCCCGAATGGCTGCTCGACGATGAGACGCCGCTCGATGCCGCGACACTGAAGGACGACCTGCGCCGCCAAGTGATTGGCCAGGAGGAAGCGGTCGAAGCGGCAGCGCGCGTGGTGCTCACCTTCAAGGCGGGCATGCACGACCCGCAGC
>JAEUIF010001031.1 GCA_016795185.1 Planctomycetia bacterium
GAACGTCATCGAAGAGAGCGGCAAGCTGCGGTTGTTCTACTGTGGCAACGGTTACGGCGCGACCGGCATCGGCACCGCGCTGGCCGAAGCGCTGGATTGAATACTGCTTGTTCGTGGTTCCGCCTTCAGGCGGTCGAGCGACTCGCCGCCTGAAGGCGGAACCACGAACAAATGCAACGGCCCCCTACTGGACCAGGTCATTCAGAGTGTAGTAGGCTTCCGGATGCAGCACCGCGTCGCCGTCCGTGGATTTCACACCTTCCAGGCGGAGTTCGTAGACGCGGCCCGGCCGCAGGTTGCCGACTGCTAGAGAAACCTTCTTGCCATCCGCCGACACCTTGACCGCTTCGACCTTCTCGGCGCGGCGGTCCACTTCCGGCGAACCGTAGGTGGCGAAGTAGTTGTAAGTGAAGGACACCAGATTGTAGGCCGTCAGCTTGTCGGCCGTGGCGGCGTCGAGCGGCTTCGTGAAGGTCAGGTCGAAGCCGTCCTTGGTCAGTTTCATGGTGTGGATCTCAAACGGCAGCGTGCCGGTGTAGACCAGGCGCTGCAAGCCGTAGGGCTTGCCGCCGCGCGAGCCCCAGCCGCGGTTGGTCATGCCGACATACAGGCTGCCGTCCGGGCCGAAGGTCATGCGGTTGATGCCGCACTCGAAGCCGCTGCGGAACGGGAAGGCAGCACCCTGGTAGCGGCCGTTCACCTTTTGCAGATCGACGCGCAGGATGCAGGCGTTGGTCTGGTCGCCCACCAGGCACTGGCCGGCGAACGGGCCGAACTTGCCGGCGGTCGTGTCCCAGATCGGTTCGCTCTGCGACTGGCCCATGCGGCCGTAGGGGAACTGGATGCACGGCTTGGTGAGCGGCGGTTCGCCGCCGATGCCGGTCGCGCCCTTCTGGCCGTCGAAGAGCATGCCGCTCGGATACTTCGCGGGGAATTTGCCGGCGAACGGCGAATCGGGCACCCAGCGCAACGCCACCGGATGGCCGTACCATTCGCCTTCGCGGATGTGGTGCATCTTGCCCGTGGCCACCCATTCCCCCTGGTTGTCGCAGTAAAACAGGTCGCCGTCCGGGCTGAAGTTGACGCCATTGGGCGAGCGCAGGCCGCAGGCGTAGGGGATCAGCTCGCCCTTGGGCGTGATCTTTACGCACCAGCCGCGGTACGGGGCCTTCGCGGGGTTGCCGCCGCCGAAGCCGACGTTGAGGGTGATGTAGAAGTTGCCCTGCTTGTCACGCGCCGGGCCGAAGGCGTACTCGTGATAGTCGCCGGAGCAGCCCCACTTGTCGCAGACGGTAACGAACTCATCGACCCAGTCGTCGCCATCGCGGTCGATCAGCTTCGTCAGTTCGGGCCGCTGGACAACGTAGAGGTCCTTGCCGTCGAGGTGCATGCCGAGGGCTTCGTGCATGCCGGACGCATAAAGCTTGAACTTGATGTCGGCGGGATCGGCCGCGCCGGGGTTGGTGATGAGCCAGACCTCGCCGCGCCGCGTGCAGGCCAGCAGCTTGCCGTCCGGACGGAAGACCAGCCCGCCGGCTTCCATGACGCAGTCCTTGGGCAACGGCAGCGTGACGATCTTGTAGTAGGCATCTTCCGGGCCAGCCTTCGCGGCCTTGGCCGGGTTCTTCTGCACCACCGCGGTCGGGAAATCCTTGTCGAGCTGCTTGCCGAACTTCGCGGTCAGTTCCGTCGTGAGGTTGGGCCGCAGGTACAGTTCCCAGCCGCCGGTGCCGTTGCAAACCTTGATGAGCAGCTTGTTCTGCCCCACGCGCACGCGCAGTGTGGCGCTGTCCTGGTCCGGCGCGGCCGGGCGATACTCGTTGACCGTCAGCACCTGTTTGCCGTTGAGCCAGACGGTAAGCGTGTCGTCGCTGCCGAAGGACACGGGCAGGTCGTAGGCCGTCTTGCTCTCGAACTCGTGGTAGAGGTAGATGCAGGCGTCGTTGTTCTGCTTGTCGAATCGCGCCAGGTTATTCAGCGCGCCGACCTTGAAGTCCTTGAACTCTTTCCAGGCGGCTTCCTGCTTGCCCTTGCCGGGATAGGTCTTCTTCAGGTCGATTTCCTTCTCTGGCGGATAGACCGCGTCGTAGCCGACCTTCTCGGTGTTGTCGAAGGGGCCGATGTAGTGCCATTTGCCATCGAGCGTGGCCAGGCCGGCAGACTTGAACAGCGCGAGCACTGTGGCCTCGCGGCTGGCCTTCTTGTCGTAAGTCGGCTCGCCCTGGGCCACCAGGGACGAGGCCAGCGCCAGCGCGCCGGTGAATAAGGCGGACAGAATGAGGATGCGTCGCATCGTGGTATGCTCCGTTCAAAATCGTTTAGCCGCGCCCCGTAGGGAAGCGGACGTAGTTATTTCGCCGAAACCAACTCCTTCAGCAGTGCCGCTTCCGCGCGGTAGGGCGACCAGACGTTGAGCGTAAGCTGCACTTCGCCGGGCTTGTCGGGCGGCGGTAGGCGCAGCATGGCTTGCCAGGTGTTGCCCTGCTTTTGCAGGAGCCAGTTTGTGCCCTTCGGTGCGGTTGGTACACCGAGCACCACCAGGCGTTCGCCCTGGGGCAGCAGCAAGAGGCGATCCGCCGGCACTTCCAGACGGCTGGTCTTCAGGTCGAGGGGTTGCTCATCGCCCTTGGCGTCGAGGGATTTCGGCTCGCCAGTCGTTTCGCCCGCGAGCAGCCAGGGCGACTTTTTCTCCGGCACCTGC